>CAMATU010000004.1 GCA_945861225.1 Klebsiella pneumoniae | reverse complement strand
TAACACGTAAATCCATTCTTCTTCGCAATGCCGGGTGTGGTAGGGAGACGCTTCGGTGCCGGGTGTCAGCCGAATCAAACTCACGCGCGAGCGCGTGAGTCCAACCAGCCGATCGAGTTGAGTGCCAGGCACGATTGAACCCGGGTTCCACACCTGCGAGATGGTCTGGCGGAACTCGAAGGCCTTTTCGGCGCGGACAATGGGTTCTTTTTCTTCCATTGGAGTCGCTGTCTAGTTAGTGAAATTGGGACCACGCAAGAGGTCAATGAAAGGGCAACGCGAGCATAGCACTGTCGTGTACGCAGCAGGCGCTAGGTTGCTGTCCTCAAGCAGTGACCACCAGCAGATCCTTGGCATCGACCTGTTGACCAATCGTTACTGCAAGGTGCTGGATCTGTCCCGCGACTTCGGCGCGAATTGAAGTCTGCATCTTCATCGCTTCGAGCGTCATCAGGATTTCGCCGCGCGCCACCGTATCGCCCACCTTGACCGCAATCTGCGTAATGACGCCGGGCATGGGTGCGCCCAGCTGGAGCGGATTGTCGCGCTCGGCTTTGGGTTGCGGCGCACGCAGTTTCACGCGGCTTAGATCGGCGACTTTGATCGGACGCGGCTGTCCGTTGAGTTCAAAAAACACTGAGCGATGGTGATCATCGTGGGGATCACTGCTGCCGACATAGCGGATGATGAGCGCTTTGCCGCGCCCCATCACCACATTGATTTCCTGGCCAGCGTCCATCCCGTAAAAAAATACCGAGGTCGGCAGCGGTGTGAGATCGCCGAACTTGCGTTGGCTCGCGGCATAGTCCACGAAGACTTTGGGGTACATCAAATACGACGCCAGCTCAGCGTCTGAAAGCGCGCGTTGCACACTGCGTTCGGCATCCACGCGCGCCGCGACCAGATCAACCGGGGGCAGGTGCGCCCCGGGCCGTGTGGTGAGCGGCGCTTCGTCTTTGAGTACCTTGCGTTGCAGCTGCGCCGGAAAGCCTTGATACGGCTGACCCAGGTCGCCGCGAAAAAAAGACACGACGGATTCGGGAAAAGTGATTTCGGTAGTCGCCGCTTGCACATCCTCGGGCGTGAGTCCGCTAGTCACCATCATCAGCGCCATGTCGCCGACTACTTTCGAGCTGGGCGTGACTTTGATGATGTCACCAAACATGTCGTTCACCTGGGCGTACGCCTTGGCGACTTCGGGCCAGCGCGCGGCAGAGATGCCGAGCGACAGCGCCTGCTCGCGCAGGTTGGTGTATTGGCCGCCGGGCATGCCGTGCACATACACCTCGGAGGCACCGGACCGGATCTCGCTTTCGAACGCGGCATAGCCGCTGCGCACCTGCTCCCAATAACTCGACAAGGTGCGGATGCGATCGGGATTGAGACCGCTATCCCGTGGGCCGTGGCGCAGCGCCTCGACCAGCGAACCGAGATTGGGCTGTGAAGTCAGCCCACTGAAGGCATCCATCGCGGCATCTACCGCATCGGCGCCAGCGGCCACTGCGGCCAATACACTGGCGGCGGAAATACCGCTCGTATCGTGGGTGTGGAAATGGATTGGTAGTCCAACTTCTTCTTTCAGGGCCTTGACCAGGCTGGCAGCCGCCGCCGGCCGGCACAGGCCTGCCATGTCCTTGATCCCGATCACGTGCGCGCCAGCCCGCGCCAGCGCCTTGCCGAGTCCGACGTAGTACTTCAAATCGTATTTAGTGCAGGTGGGATCACTCAGGTTGCCGGTGTAACAGATGGCTGCTTCGGCCAGCTTGCCGGTGGCGACCACGGCGTCGATGGCCACCCGCATGTTCTCCACCCAATTGAGCGAATCGAAAATTCGAAAGACATCGATCCCCTCGTGCGCCGCCTGCTGCACGAAATATTCCACGACGTTGTCGGGATAGTTGGTATAGCCGACGGCATTGGACGCGCGCAGCAGCATCTGCAGCAGCACATTCGGCATCCGTTCGCGCAAGGCCCGCAGACGCTGCCAGGGGCACTCATGCAGAAAGCGCATCGCGACATCGAAGGTGGCGCCGCCCCAGCATTCAATGGAGAACAAGTCGGGCAACATCTGCGCATAGGCGCTAGCGACCTGCAGCATGTCGTAGCTGCGCATGCGCGTCGCGAGCAGTGATTGGTGGGCATCGCGGAACGTGGTGTCAGTGAACAGAACCCGTGGCTGATCGAGCATCCATTCCGCGAACCTGGTCGGCCCTAACTGCTGCAAGAGCTGGCGGGTGCCGGTTGCAAGCGGCTCGCGTGAGAGCAGCGGGGCGTCAGGAATGATCAGCGCGCTTGGCCGTGGACGCCCCTTAACGGCGTCGTTGCCGTTCACGATCACCTCCCCAATGAAGCGCAGCAAGGGCGTTGCGAAATCCTGCCGATGCTCGAAATCAAACAGTTCTGGTGTGGTATCGATAAACGTGGTGCAGTAGCGTGCGGCCGTGAAATCGGGGTGCCGCAGCAGTTGCTCCAGGAAGCGCAGATTGGTCACCACGCCACGCACTCGGAATTCGCGCAGTGCACGTAGCATGCGCGCGGTGGTTTCATCGGGTGTCGTCCCCCAGGCGGTGACTTTGACCAGTAAAGAATCGTAGAAGCGGGTGATTTGTGCGCCCGCGTACGCGGTGCCCGCATCCAACCGGATGCCGAAACCGGCGGGGCTGCGATAGGCCGTGATCGTGCCGTAATCGGGAATGAAATTATTTTCAGGATCCTCGGTGGTAATTCGGCACTGCATGGCGAAGCCATTGCAACGGATCTCCGCTTGCGGTGGCACGCCGCTGTCGATCTCGCCAATCGTCGCGCCCTCGGCAATCCGAATCTGCGCTTTGACGATATCAACGCCCGTGATTTCCTCGGTGACCGTGTGCTCTACCTGAATTCGCGGATTCACCTCGATGAAATAAACCTCGCCGCTGTCGGCGTTTTGCAGAAACTCCACCGTGCCCGCGTTGTAGTAGCCCGCAGCCTGACAGAGCTTGATGGCAGAGGCACATACGGCTGCGCGTTGCGCCTCGTTCAGAAACATTGAGGGCGCACGCTCGATGACTTTTTGATTGCGCCGCTGCACGGTGCAGTCGCGATCGAAAAGATGGACGAGGTTGCCGTGGGTGTCGCCGATCACCTGTACTTCGACATGGCGTGCGCGCCGGATCAATTTTTCGAGATAAACCTCGCCGTTGCCGAAGGCTTGTTCGGCTTCGCGCCGCCCGACCGCCACCAACTCGAGCAAGGTGGTTTCGTCTTCGATCACCCGCATGCCGCGACCGCCGCCGCCCCACGAGGCCTTGAGCATCAGTGGATAACCGATGTTCGCCGCGAGCGCGCGAAGCGCGCTGGGATCGTCCGGCAACGGTCCGGTGGCTGGCATCACTGGCACGCCGGAGGCCTCCGCCAACTCCCGGGCCGCGACCTTGTTGCCCAGGGTGCGCATGACTGCCGGTGAGGGACCGATAAAAATCAAACCGGCAGCGGCGCAGGCTTCAGCAAACTCCGGTCGCTCGGAGAGAAATCCGTAGCCCGGATGGACCGCGTCGGCCCCCGCTTCTATTGCGACGCGAATGATGTCGTCGCCGTCCAGATAGGCTTGGACCGGGCTCTTTCCCCTGCCGACCAGGAACGCTTCATCCACCTTGAAACGGTGTAGCGCGAAGCGGTCCTCCTGCGAAAAGATCGCAATACTTTCAATTTCGAGTTCGGCGGCGGCCCGCATGACTCGGATCGCGATTTCGCCACGATTGGCCACCAATAGACGTTTTATTTTGCGCATGGGCTCTGTATACACTCGATTGATGAGTGCGAAGGAAAAAATGCCACCGTGGCGGACCTGTTCGCGACCGACTCTACACGAGCGTCGGGGGCCAAGAAAGATGGGTGTCAAGCGTTGCACGGTGTGCGTGATCGCTATTTGTGGGTGGTTGCTCGTGCCCCGCGATGGTCTGACCTTGCCGCTGCGCTACACCATCGCAGTAGATCGCGACCTGCGGGCGATCCTTGTTGATGCCTGTTTCGGCGCTGAAGTGCCCGTCGAGCTGACTTTGAGCGCGGATGTAGCGCCGAAAATATTGAGTGGCCTCACCTTGGTGCGCAACGCGCAGGACACTGCGCACTACCGGGCCACCTCGGTGACGCAAGGTTGCGCGCATTACGCGCTTGATTTTTCGCGCCTGCCGTCAGGCAATCCGCATGCCGGGTTTCAGCGTCTCGCCGAGGCAATTCTCATTGATCCCACCTGGTTCCTCGCAGTGCCCTCGCCCACTCAGGCGTTCACTCTGGAGGTGAACTTCATACTCCCTGCGAAATACCGGATCTCCGCCCCAGCTACGCTTCGTCGAGGCGGCGGCGATCATTGGCAATTGCAGTTGAACACCCGCGGATGGTCTCGCGGCGGCCGGCTTGCTATCGGGCGGATGTATCAAACAAGCAGGACAGTGAGTGGCACGCAACTGGCAAT
Organism: Klebsiella pneumoniae; assembly: GCA_945861225.1. Lineage (GTDB taxonomy): Bacteria > Pseudomonadota > Gammaproteobacteria > CAIKBL01. The sequence continues at coordinate 43,551 of CAMATU010000004.1, read as the reverse complement.
CAGCGTGATCGGCAGGCCTGTTGGCGTTCCGCACGCGTCCTACGTGCAATGGATCTCGCAAATTGCGGCCACGATGTCCGAGGTGTTTGGGCGCTTTCCAGTGCCATCGATGCAGGTTTTGATCGTATTGCAACCTCCCGCCAAGGAGATCGTCCCCTGGGGAGAAGTACTCCGCGTGGGGCGCGATGGCGTGGTCCTTTATATTGATCGCACACGAGCGCTTGCGGAATTGGCGCGGGATTGGGTCGCGTTTCACGAGTTATCCCACCTCGTGCACCCCTTTGTAGGGCGGCCGGACAGCTGGTGGACGGAAGGCCTCGCCACGTACTACCAGAATGTTCTGCGTGCACGGGCCGGGCGTCTGTCCACTGCCGCCGCGTGGCGCGAACTGCACGCCGGCTTTGCGCGCGGACGACGTGAGGCCGGCGCCACGACCTTGGCCGTTGCCACGCGCGAGATGATGACCCAGCGAAAATTCATGCGAGTGTATTGGAGTGGCGCTGCGCTCGCGTTGTTGGCAGATGTCGAGTTACGCCTGCGCACTCGCGATCAACAGTCGCTTGCTGGAGTCTTGGGCAAATTTGCGAGCTGCTGTTTACCCGCCACGCGCGAGTGGACGGCGCGGGAGTTCATGCACCGCCTGGATGAGCTTGCCGGAATTGCGGTGTTCGAGCCTTTACTTGAACGAAATCTCGATTCCCCGCAATTTCCAGATCTATCGCCAGTGTATGCAGTACTAGGATTGAGCGATCAACTGGACGAACTGAAGATCGATGGTGCGCCGGCGGCACGCCGCTTGCGGGAAGCGATTATGGGGGCGGAAGCGCCGTAGCGCTTTAGTTTGCAGAGACCCGCGTCCCTAGCAGCAACTCCCGTTGCCGCATGCGAGTCAGGATCGTAAGCCCTCCACTAATAATCGCGGTCGGGTCTGTGTGCCCAAGTTCGTGCGCAATCTGGGTGAGAATTTCGCGCGCGGTCTTTCCGCCCGGAAAGCACACGGCAAGCAGGAGTTGGCGTGAAATTGCGTTGAGGTCGAGCACCCCGTAGCGATGTGCGCGATCCCGGAACGCGACGAGATGGGTTTCTTTTGCCGGCGGCGCTGCGGGCCTGTAGTCCACCGTAATTGCGTGCACCGGAAAGCGATAGCGCTCAACCGAGTGGATCGGATTGACGACTATCTCGCCCGTCAGCAGATCGCCCAGCGGATCAATGCCGATGCTGGGAAGGTGTCGTTCGTCGGTTGCGATCAGATTCTCCAGCCAATCGAAGTGGGCGAGTTCGTAGAGATAGGGCGGATCGTCCTGTGGCCGCCGCGTGTGGGTGAGATAAGCGAGAAACTCGGCGGGCAGCTTGGCGAAGGTAGGGGTGGTCGCCCGGTGGTTAAGTAGGTAATCCCGGACCATCGAGTCCCACTGCGTGGCTGGCAACACGTCTTTGACTCTTGGAAAATTATCGGACAGAAAACGTTCGATGTTATAAAACACGGCGTCGCGGTAGACCGCGACCCGCGCAGCGGGCAACCCTGGAGGGGCAGGCGCGTGCTCTGGATCGCGCAGATACTGTGCAAACGTGCGCTGCGCGTGGATAAAAGATGGCTCGTTGGCGGGCGATTTCATCCGGTCGCTAGCGTCTTAGGGATGGCGCGTTGCGTCGCCTGAAGGCGCACGATTTGGGCAACTTCGGGGAGCAGTTCCGCCAGTTCAGGAATATTCTCATCACGCTCAAGAAGGGTGGGAAAAGTGCCCAGTTGCGCGTACGCGAAGCGCAGCAACTCCCACACGGGATCGATCACTGCCGCGCCGTGGGTATCAATAATCAACCCGGAATCGGTGCGCAGATGGCCGGCAATATGCGCGTAGGCGATGCGCGACGCCGGCAGCTGCGCCAGAAAATCACGCGCGTCATAGCCGTGGTTAACGCTATTCACATAAACGTTGTTGATATCGAGCAAGAGATCACAATCGGCCTCATTAAGGACGGCATTGATGAAGTCAATTTCGGACATCTCCTGTAAAGGCACGCAGTAGTAGGACGCATTCTCGACCGCGATGCGGCGCTCGAGAATATCCTGCACCTGGCGGATCCGCGCAGCGAGATGCGTGACTGCCTCTTGTGTAAAGGGCATCGGGAGCAGTTCGTAGAGCAGCCCGGACTCGCCGCAGAAAGACAGGTGATCGCCATACACCCGAATCTGAAACCGCTCGAGAAATCGCTTTATCTCGTGCACATAGGGGACATCGATCGGATCTGGTCCGCCGAGATTCAGCAGCAGGCCGTGACTTACCAGGGGAATGCTAGCCGCGATACGCGCGAGGGCCTCACCCAGGCGGCCACCAGCGCCAAGCCAGTTCTCGGGGGCGATTTCAAGGAAGCTAAGGGTGGAGGGAATCGAAGTCTGGAGCGGGCCCAGATGGGCCCGCCGCAGACCGAGACCGGCGCCATGGACTGAATACGTCTGCGCCATGGCTACCCGGCGTGGCAGTCGAGAACTGCCGAAGCTTTACTTCTGGAGATGCGGCATTGAGCAGCTGGCGCCAGAGAAGGTGCCGCACACGGCCGGATCCTTCGCGCCGGTCGCGATTTTGCCGCCCGAATACTTCCCTTGGCTATCACCGCCATAGGTAAATCCCGTTTCGTCATTAATCGTGACCTTATTGCCCTGCATGTCGACGGATTCAGTCGCGACAGTCACACCGTCTCCAAATTCGACCATCTGGAACGGGTTGTCAGCATTTGCCACGCTCGACAGCGCCAACACCACCGATGAGCCGATCGCCATAGCGATAGGCTTCAGATTATTTTTCTTCATCTGACCTTCCTCCTCAATTGGAAATAAACGTTTTGCGACAACCCCTGCGCGCGGGCCTCAAAACGGTCGATAATCTCCTGGTCGGAAGAGTCGACTGCTTGGTGCCACTTAGCGCAGTGGTGAGCCGATGTTATGCCCGGCCAAAATGGCTGTCTATGGGCCGCACCGAATTCCCGGCAGGGGAAAAGTGATGGTGAGGAGGACGGGCAAAAGGAAGGTCAGGAGAGGGTATAAAAACCCCGCCTGAAAATCTCAGGCGGGTACGCAATATGCTGCGTAACGCTATCGCTACGGGTATGGATTTTAGAAGCGGAGTGACTTGCCGACATGGGAATTAGTCCCCTATTTGCTAGGCGGTTGGATAGTTCTAAGTCGCGCATTGGCTTAGTCTTGGGGTTGTCGCTCGGCCTCTCGGGGATGGTCGCGGCCATGAACGATGCCGGTTCCGCGCTCGCGCGAGGGGATCTGGCGACCGCCTTTCGGCTATTTTCGCAGCGCGCGGAAGCTGGTGACCCGATTGCGGAGAACAACCTCGGTGTGCTCTACCTGAAAGGTCAAGGCACGCAGCGCGACTTTGGTTTCGCGCGGGTGTGGTTTGAACGCGCGGCAGCGCGTGGACTACCGGGGGCTAAACACAATCTTGGCATCATGTACCTGCGCGGCTATGGGATGAGTAAAGACCCGGTGGTGGCCGCCCAGTGGCTGGGTGCAGCCGCGGCCGATGGTGATCGCGAGGCGCAATTTTTTTCCGGACTGCTGTGTTACCGCGGCACCGGGGTCCCCCGCGACCTGGCGCTCGCCAGATCCTGGTTTACCCGCGCAGCTGATCAGGGCGTTACGGCAGCCGCCTACAATCTGGCAGTGATGCAGCTAAAGGGCGAAGGTGGGACGCGCGACGAGGGACAGGCGCGGGCCTATCTTGAGCAGGCGCAATACACCAGCACGGCGGCCGCGCTACTCCTCGGCGAGCTACATCTCCAACAGGCGGACCAGCCCGGTCGCGGCAACCTGGCTTTGGCAATCTTCAAACCGCTGGCAGAAGCCGGTAATCCGGCGGCCCAATTTCAGTTGGGGATGATGTATGTTTTCGGTCAGGGAACCGGGCAGGATGTCGAAGAAGGTCGTTTCTGGCTGCAGCAGGCAAGTCATCTCGGCTCGGCGGTGGCCCAGCTTAATCTGGGTAACCTGTATGCACGCGGCCTCGGGGTGACCCCCGATCCAGTGGAAGCCGCCGCCTGGTATACCTTGGCTGCCGCGAATGGTGAACCCATCGCGGATCGGAATTTGCAGAAGCTACGGCGCCAATTATCGGGGGCGCAAATCGCGCAAGCGGCAAATCTGGTCACCACGCTCCGCGAAAAACATGCGAGCGCAGTGCGCCAGCCTGGGCCAGTACCCGAATAACTATGGTTAATGAGGACTACACGCTCATCCTGGACATGGATGGCACTTTGTTAGATCTGAATTTTGACGATCAAGTCTGGAATTTTGCGTTGCCGTCGGCGCTCGCAGCCAGGGATGCCTGCACGCTGACCGAGGCGCGCGAACACGTCGCGCTTACCCTGGGCGCGGCGCGCGGCACCTTGCCTTGGTACTGCCATGATCATTGGGAGCGTCAATTCGGAATTTCGGTGCACGCGCTCGAAGTTCAGCTCGCGCACTTCATCGGCGTGCGGGACGGCACTGCGGAGTTTCTACGCTTTCTGCAATGCCACGGCTATCGCACGATTCTGGCGACCAATGCGCATCCCGCCAGTTTGGCGCGCAAGATGGAACGTACGGATCTTGGTGGTTACTTCACCACCTTGGTCAGTGCGCACACGCTTGGCGTACCGAAAGAAGCGCCCGAATTCTGGCACGCATTACGCACGCAAACTCAGTTTGATCCCGCGCACACGGTCTTCGTGGATGACAATCTAGCGGTGCTTACTACCGCTCGCGCGAGCGGGCTCCGGCATGTCTTCGGGGTGCGTTCACCCAGCAGCACCGGCCAGGTGAAGGAGTTTCCCTGCTTCGCGAGTGTGGATAGTCTGGCGGAATTAATTCCGTGGTTAGTCCGCGCGCGCGAGCGCGAACTCATGCACCGCCCGTACGTCGGCTAGGGCACGCGCTTCAAAGCGCGTGCAGATGCGAGCCTTGAGGCGTGGCGCAAACACGCCATGCCCGGCCAGGTTTAGCCAGCCAGTCTGCGTGCTTAGTTCAAGCGCGATATTCTCGGCGTAATCGGCGCTATCAGTGGCGATATACACGCGCCCGTTGCGCCGCATGGGCCGCAGGAGAGCCGCCAGGAACGCGGCTTGCACTAAACGCCGTTTGTGATGACGAACCTTGGGCCAGGGATCTGGAAAAAAAATATAGACCACGCTCAGGCATTCGGCCGGCAGCTGCGCGAGAACTGAGTGGACGTCGCAAATACTCACGCGCACGTTTAGCAACTCCGATGCGACGACCTGATTGAGTAAGTGGCCGACACCAGGTCGATGTACTTCGATACCAAGGTAATTGTTGTCGGGATTCTGCGCCGCACAGGCGTGCAGACAGTCGCCATTGCCAGTGCCAATCTCAAGATAGATTGGCGCGACACGACCGAATTCCCGGTTTAAATCGAGCGGGCCATCCGCGCTCAGCGCGAATCTCGGCAGCAAGCTTTGTACTGCGCGCAGTTGCGCCTCAGTCATGCGTCCTTCACGGCGCATGTAACTGCGGATTCCGCGCCGCAGCAGTGGATCAACGGGCATCACAAAAATTTCAGCTGAAAAAAGTCCCATCCAGCGGTGAGGACGCTGAAGCGTGGGTCCGTCGCGGCATGCGTCCGGCGCCATAGGCCAGGCGTCCCGCGATGACCGCGTGCCGCATCGCCATCGCCATTTGGATCGGATCGCGCGCTTCGGCGATGGCGGTGTTCATGAGTACGCCAGCGCAGCCGAGCTCCATCGCGATGCTGGCATCGGATGCGGTGCCGACACCGGCATCGACGATCACCGGAACTTTAATTGTTTCAACAATTTCTCGGATGGTGAAACGATTCTGCAAGCCCAATCCGGAACCGATTGGGGCTGCCAGCGGCATAATTGCGACGCACCCGATTTCTTCCAGGCGGCGTGCCGCAATCGGATCGTCGGTGGTGTAAACCATTACCTCGAAGCCCTCGCCGCAGAGGATCTCGGCTGCGCGCAGGGTCTCCACCATATTCGGATAAAGCGTTTTCTGGTCGCCCAATACTTCCAGCTTGACCAGGCGGTGGCCGTCGAGCAGCTCGCGCGCCAGCCGACAAGTTCGCACTGCACTGTCCACGTCGTAGCAGCCCGCCGTATTGGGCAGAATGGTGTAGCGATCAGGCGTGAGATAGTCGAGCAGATTGGGCTCGCCCGCGCGCTGACCGAGGTTGGTGCGACGAATGGCGACGGTAACGATTTGCGCGCCACTGGCCTCGATCGCGGCGCGCGTCTGCTCGAAATCGCGGTATTTGCCGGTACCGACCATCAGCCGAGAGGCATAACTGACGCCCGCGATGATTAGCGGATCGGTCTGACCTGGGTTTTGTGGCGGTGAAATTTGCGTCATAAGTACATATTAACGGGTTGATGCCGAGCAATTGGCACAGGCTGTTGGATTTAGCCGCCACCAATCGCCTTCACAATTTCGACCGTGTCGTTGGGCTGCAAATGGTACGCGCCAAACTGGCTGCGCGGCACGATTTCGCCATTCACTTCGACCGCGAGTCGTCCGTGCACCGCGAGCTGTTCGAGTAACGCTGCAATCGATATTGGCTGTAGCAATAGGCTCGGTTCGCCGTTTATCAGAATCTGCATGGCAACCCTCACAGTGGGACGACATTGCCCTCGCGTGCCACGTGAATTTGTAAGCGGGAGCCGCGCGCACTCGCCAGTTGTTCGCATTCGCGATGAATGGCGGCCACCCGCGCATCGTCATAGGTTGGATCATGGTGATAGAGGTAGAGCGATTTTACCTCGGCGTCGATCGCGAAATTCACCACATCGACATAACAGGAGTGGCCCCAGCCGCGCTTCTTCGCGTAATCCTCCGGACTGTATTGCGCGTCGTGAATGAGGATGTCGGCGCGCCGAATTGCCGTCAATTCGGCCGCGCGTTCCTCGTTTTGCATCCGTGTAATCATGCGGTGTTCATCGGCATTGAACTCATCGGCGCGGCGCGCAATCGAGGAGCGCAGAAAGTCTATTTCGTTATCCGACATATACACGATGACCTTGCCGGCAACTTCAATCCGGTAACCGTAAGTCACGCCGGGGTGATGCACATTATGGTATGTGAGGGAGAATGGGCCATGTTGGATCTGCCCGGCGAGCGCATCCACATACTCGATGGCCGCCATCCAAGTCTCAATTTCAACTGGAAAGTAAGGCGATTTCATCTGATTAGACAGCCGCGTTTCGATATCTTTGGCGGTCTGGCCAGGTCCGAAGAAGCGGATTTTCCACTGTGGCGAAAAGGCCGGCTGAAAAAACGGCAGACCGCAGATGTGATCCCAGTGGTAGTGGGTAAATACGATCAAGGTTTCCGGCATCTTTGCCGCTGCCATTAACTGCTCACCCAGCGGAATGATGCCAGTCCCGCCATCGCAGACCAGGAGATGCTCGCCCGCGCGGATTTCCACGCAGGAAGTGTTGCCGCCAACGCCGAGATGGCTCTGATGAGGCGCGGCATAGGAGCCGCGCACACCCCAGAACCGAAGATAAGGCTCGTTCACAGGCCTGGCAGCTCCGCGCTGGTGTATTTGCAGATGAGTTCGACAATGTGGCGGGTGGTCATCGGTTTGGGCACGAATTCCACGACGCCGAGTTCGCGGGCAGTCGCGCGATCCTGCGCGTAGTCCTTCGAACTGATGACGATGGTCGGCGTATCTTCATGCAACGGTTGGCGCCGGAGCTCCTGCAGGAAGGTGAGGCCATCCTTGGCCGGCATGATGATGTCCAGGAACAGGAGCGCGGGTTGCCGGGTTTCAAGAAATTGCGCCGCAGTTTCCGCCGACGCGAAGGTACGCAGGTCAACTGTGAGGTCCGCCAACGCCTTTTCAAAAAACACCCGCACGGCGGAACTGTCATCCACGACGACCACGAGAGGGGTAGAAGAATTTGGCGCTGTGTATTCCATGCTGATCTATAAAGGCGGCGCAATGAGAGTTGAGGCAACCGACGTCACTATAAGTCAAGGTGCCGGTGAGTGGCGAGTGTGATCATTCGAGGGCTACGCCTAAGCCCTGGCCGAGTAGGCCGCGATTGACGCGCCGCGCGCGCTTTGACGGGCGCAGGCAAACGACTAAAATGGTTGACGCTGCGGGTGTAGTTCAATGGCAGAACATCAGCTTCCCAAGCTGAGAGCGTGGGTTCGATTCCCATCACCCGCTCCATCGAGCGCGTCCGCTGGCCGCCGGCCGATATAACAGGCGCGCACCGCGTACTCAATTTCCGCTGCCGCCGAGTTTCAGAACAAGGGCGTTCACCCCGTGCTGCGCCAGCATTGTACGGTTGCGCTGTGCATCTATGAGCTTGGGAAAGGGGCCCACATGGACCCTGTACCACACGTCCTGACCGTTAATCACCACGCGTTGGATCGTCGCCTGGACCCCTTGCAACGCGAGTTGTGCTTTCGATTGGTCTGCGTCATCAAAGTTCTGAAATGACGCCACCTGCAACATATACGCAGCGCCGGCCTCGGTCGGTTGGTCGGCGGGTGCGGCAGAATTCTGGACTGCAGAGAGATCTTCTTCCGGCACCTTGACTTCAATTTCGGGCAGAATTTTGTAGAAGTCGAATTTGGGCAGCGAGAGCTGCTCCGCGGCCAAGGGGGCCGCCGCCGCGACTTCTTCGGGAGGCGCGGCTGGCTCGCTCTCGTGCGCTGGCGGCTGGGCGGGAGAAGTTGGCCGATGATTCGGTTGCTGCATCCAAAGGTAACCAACGAGCATACCGAACAGCCCAATCGCAAGGCCGGTCAGGAAGGACACCCAGCTACCCGGTGGCCGCTCGTTCGCGGGCCGTTTCACACCGCGTTTGTAATCACGTGCCATTAGGGCACCTCTATAAATTCGATCAAGGCGATGATGCCAAGGCGCACGCGCGCGAAAAAGCGGAGTTTACATAGCGTAAATGCGCATTTTGAGATCGGTTGCAACGCCGCCAGCGCGCCTTCAACGAATTTATAGCGGTGCCCATTACATTTCCTGCGGTGCTGAGACGCCCAGCAGCGCCAAGCCATTGGCCAGCACGAGTCTTACCGCGGCGCACAGCGCCAGCCGCGCCAGGCGGAGTGGGGTGTCGTCCACATTAATTTTATGATGGTTATAAAACGCGTGATACTCGGTCGCCACTTCGCGTAGGAAATTCGCGACCAGATGGGGCTCGCGCTGCTCGGCAGCGCTCGCGACCACGTCCGAATAGCGTCCGAGAAGGGCCGCGAGTTGATGCTCATGTGTAGCGGTTAAACTCGCCAGATGCGGTAGGCCTGCCAGCGCGTCGAGCGCATCACCGCGCTGCGCAACCTGCCGAAATACACTGCAAATTCGTGCATGGGCATATTGGAGATAGAAGACCGGGTTGTCCTGGCTCTGAGCCTTGGCGAGATCCAGATCGAATTCCATAGGTTGATCCGAGCGGCGAGCGCTGTAGAAGTAGCGCGCCGCATCGACCCCCACTTCGTCGATCAGCTCGCGCAAAGTGACGAATTCGCCAGAGCGCGTCGACATCTGCACTTTCTGGCCGTGACGGAACAAGCTGGCAAATTGCACCAACAAGATTTCGAGGCGCGCGGGATCTATCCCGAGTGCTTGCAAAGTCGCCTTCACGCGCGGGATATAGCCGTGATGATCAGCGCCCCAGATGTTCACCGCTCGCGTAAAACCCCGCGCGAATTTATCCAAATGGTAGGCCACATCAGACGCGAAGTAGGTTGGCGCGCCGTTTTCGCGAATGAGCACACGATCCTTCTCATCCCCGAAAGCGCTTGATCGGAACCATTCGGCGCCACCCTTTTTCACTACAAATTCAGTGCGCCGTAAGCGTTCCATCGCAGCCTCGAGCAATTTGCCTGTCACCAGTGAACGCTCGGAATACCAGTGGTCGAATTCGACGCCGAAGGCGCGCAAATCGTCCTTTATTTCGCTGAGGATCGCCGCGCAGGCGAAGCTGTGGAGCAATTGGTAGTCGGTGTCACCAAGGATTTCACGGCAATGTGCAATGCGGGCGTCTAACACTGCCTCGTCTTCCGTCAGGGCCGCGAAAGCGGGCAGTACATCGCCGCTCGCAGGCACCAGGCGGCGGCCATAGTGCGCTTCGATATCGGCCGCAATCTGGCGGATGTATTCGCCACGGTAGCCGTTACTTGGAAAGTCCAGCGTGCGCCCAGTACCTTCCAGATAGCGTAGCCAAACGCTCAAAGCCAGAATGTCCATCTGGCGTCCGGCATCGTTGACGTAGTATTCGGTCACCACCTCATATCCGGCAGCGCGCAGTAGGTTCGCGAGCCCAGCGCCATACGCTGCGCCGCGCCCATGTCCCACATGCAATGGACCAGTGGGGTTGGCGGAGACGAATTCCAACAGGATGCGCTGTCCCGCGCCACGCAGCGAACGGCCGCAACTGGCGGGATCCTGCAGTAGGGATTCGACGATCTGAAATATGGCCGTTTGGCGTAAATGAAAATTTATGAATCCAGGCGCCAGCGTAGTGACTTTTTCCAGCCGCGCGTCAGGGGCAAGCTCGGCGCTGATCATCTCTGCAATCGCGAGTGGCGACTTGCGACAGGCCTTCGCCAGCAACATGCCGATGTTACAGCTGTAATCCCCATGGGCTGCATGCCGCGGTGGTTCAATCGTGATGTTCGGCAAGGGCTCAGGAAGCGCAAGTCCGCCGCGCTCGGCAAGCTGGAGTAAGGCCTGCGCGACGCGCGATTTCAAAAATTCCTTCAAGGTCATGTCACTCATCTTGGCAAGCTATGGGCTAGCGCCGTCATCCTTGATTAACGAATCTAGAGGCGCTCAAGCTGGGGGCCGAACACTAGCAGCGTTTTCGTTTTACTGAAATCCCGGCTTGCCAATAGCGGGCGCCTATTTGGCGGTTTTCGCAGTCAGGAAATTTCCTGCGCATCAACATCCAAGGTCCAGCGTATCTTATTGGCGAGCGGCATCCTCTCGATCTGGGCGAGTAGTTGGCGAATCGCACTGGCAAGGACCGCACGATCTTCGGCAGTCAACAACAGATTGGCGCGAAATTTACCAATTCTGCGCTCCATCAAGGCAGGCACGGGCCCCCCAATGGAGACTGTCGCGGGCAGTGTCCGCTTTAGGGCCGCTGCCAGCTGATTCAGGAAACGCAACGGTAGCGTCCGCTCAGTCGCTTCTGCGCGCAGCAACACGAGAGAGGTATGGGGTGGCAACTCTGCAGCCGCGCGTTCCTGCAACGCGTGCTGCGCGAAGTCACGATAACTGCCGCGGCACAAAAAATTGAACACTGAATGTTGCGGATGATGGCTTTGGATTAGCACCGTGCCGCGGCGCTCTCCGCGGCCGGCGCGCCCCGCCACCTGCAGTACAAGTTGGACGAAGCGTTCCTCTGCACGAAAGTCCGTTGCGAGCAAACCGCTATCGCCATCGACGATGCCGACCAAAGTCACATTCGAAAAATCGTGACCTTTAGCGATCATCTGAGTGCCCACCAGGATATCAACTTCACCTGCGGTCACCTTCCTGAAAGCCTCTTCGAGTTGACCTTTGCGACTGACCGAATCGCGATCAATGCGGATCGCCCGCAACCCTGGAAAAAGCTTCGGAAACGCACGCTCCAGCTGCTCAGTGCCAACCCCGAGACTGGCGTACTCCGTGAGTTCGCCGCACGGATGTTCAGGAAATTCTGCGTTGACCTTGCGCTCGGCGCCGCAATGATGGCACCGCAGACGCTGGTGTTCCGCGTGCAACACGAGGCGCGCATCGCAGCGCGAACAACTCGCAATCCAGCCACAATGATGGCATAGCACAATTGGTGCGAAGCCACGCCGATTTAGAAACAGCAAGCTCTGCTCGCCCCGTGCGGCACCATCCCTGATGGCCTGTTGGAGGGGCTCGCTCAAGCCTGCCTCGAGGGTCAGACCGCGCACGTCAAGGACCTGGATTCGTGGCAGCGCGGCACCCCGCGCTCGGGTCAATATTTCGACGTACTGGTACTTGCCGCGGGTACAGTTCGCAAGAGATTCCAGGGACGGTGTCGCGGAGCCTAAGACGATCAGAATGCCTTGGCGATGCGCGCGCGCCACCGCGAGATCGCGTGCCGAATAGCGTATGCCCTCCTGTTGCTTGAAGGATGCGTCATGTTCTTCATCGACGACGATGAGCTGCAAATTGGGCAACGGCATCCAGATTGCAGAACGGGTCCCGACCAAGACTCGAATTTCCTGTGCGCGACAGCGTTGCCAGACAGTCGCGCGCGCGCGTTCGCTCAGGCCAGAATGAATGACGGCGACGGCTGCGCCAAAGCGTTCTTCAAAGCGCTTTACCAATTGCTCGGTGAGCCCGATTTCGGGAATCAGGATGAGCGCCTGACCCGCTCGCTGCAGCACGTCACGCACCAGATGCAAGTAAATTTCAGTCTTTCCGCTGCCAGTAATTCCATGCAGGACGCACGTGCGGTAGCCGGTCCCTGTGCGGAGGATGCCAATGGCGGTGGCTTGATCTGCGTTAAGGGTGAGAAAGCGTTCCTCGCGGATGGCAGGTGTCGTCGTCTCGGCGACTGCCGAGGCCGTGCGTAACCAGCCACGTCGCACGCAATCGGAGACGACCCGCAGCGTGGTGACCCCCGCCGCAAAAAGCTCGTCCCGCGAGCGTGAGTGCTGTGCAGTCAAGCACAAAATTTCGCGCTGGCGCGGGCCCGGCGCAGGGACATTGCTGAGCACAGCCCGGCCAGCGTCAGTGATTTCCCAAGTGGCAATTTGCATTTCGCGCAAGGGCTTGCCATGCCGCAGCTCGGTCGATAACAAAGCCTCGAAGACATCGCCGGGCGGGCAGTGGTAGTAGTCAACGGCCCAAGTCGCGAAATCGAGCAGCGCGCGCTCGATCAGTGGTGTGTCATCGAGGAACTCGATCACGTTCTTCATTTTCGTAGGCGGAATCGTGCTGGTGCTCGTAACTGCGACCACGATTCCCACCCTTGCGCCGCGCCCGAACGGCACCATAACCCGACAACCTACGACTTCCGCTTGCGCGCGCTGAGGGGGGCAGTGATAGTCGAAGAGCGCACGCAGTGGCGCAAAAACGGCGACCTTCAGAAAATGTTGCGGCACGCGCTTCACGGGCCCTTACTCAAGCCGGTCTAGATGCAGGCCTTCCAAGCAATAGCCACCGGGATTCTGCGTGAGCAGGGCCCCGAGTTGCGCAGCGTCGAGATACCGATAAGGTGCGGCGTTTAGTGGATTAATTAACGGCTGCTTGAAGCGCGCGCGCGGTAGCAATGTGAGTTCAAAGTCGACTCCTTCACGGTGCAATGCAAAGGTCGGAAATCTCGTCGGCGCCTGTTTGCCGACACTGTGCAAGGCGTCGCCGAGTTGATATTGAACGCGATGATTGATTAGGTGGCGGGTAACCTGCTCGACTTCGTCTTCGAAAAGATGCAAGTCAACCGCTGAGTAGCGGAACGTGGTGCCATATAGGCATGCGCCATGCAGGCGGGGCGCGAAATTCTGCAGAAAGTGCATTGCGCTGAGCGCCGCGCGTCGCAGACGTTCATTGCGCAGCGCCAGTGCGGAACGATCAAAAAGCTGTTGATAGTCGATAACGGCGGCGAGCAACGTAAGGTTGTCCGGCAAATCTTCGTTCGCAGTCACTGCCATTGCAGCGGCCGCCTTGCGTTTGGCAGTGCCGAAGCTGTGTGTTGATCCTTCAACCAGCAGGCGCGCCGCCAGTTGCGCGATCTGCATGCGCTGTGCGCGAATATCCCGACGCCGCGGAGACATGGTGCGAGACTGTCCGCTTAAAAAAGTTGATCGACGGCGCTCGGTTTAGTCTCCGCGGCCTGATAGTGGGTCCCTTGTTGAGACGCAGCGCGCGGCACATCCTGCGCGCGAAAGGTCTCAAAGGCGGCGCGCCCGCCGGTGTTGGTCCGTACGGTAACCAGACCGGCCGGTAGCTCAGGTTCAGTCATAGGCATGTCGCGCAAAGCCACCCGCATATAATCAATCCACATCGGGAGCGCGGTGCGGGCGCCGGTTTCCTGCGGTCCGAGGGTAAGCGAATCATCAGACCCAACCCAGGTAGTGGTCACCACGTGCCCGTTAAACCCTGAGAACCACCCATCTTTGAGATCGTTAGTGGTGCCAGTTTTGCCACCCAAATCGGTGCGTTTAAGTTCCAGCGCGCGGCGTCCGGTGCCGCGGGTAATCACGTCCTTCATCATCGAATACATAAGCCAGGCATTTTGAGCATCAATGGCGCGCGGTGCGCGTGCGGTAGGCAAGGCTTTTTCTGCTGCGATCAGCGTTTCCAAATCGGTGGGCGCGGGTGCCGCGAACGCGATTTCGCACTGCGCGCAGGCGACTTTAGGGGTTTCCGTGAAGACTGTAGTGCCGTCAGAAGTTTCAATTCGCGCCACAAAATAAGGTGTTATTAAGAAGCCACCGTTGGCAAACACCGCATACCCGGTTGCGAGTTGCAGGGGGGTTAATTCGCCAGTCCCCAAGGAAAGGGAAAGGTTATGCGGCAGAGTGGCGGAATTGAAGCCGAAGCGGCTGACGTGCTCGAGCGTCTTTTTGACCCCCATCTCGCGCATCACGCGGATCGAGACCAGATTGCGGGAATTCGCCAGCGCATCGCGCAGGCGGGTTGGCCCATAGTAGGTCCCGGAATAATTCTCGGGGCGCCACGCCCCCTCAAGTCCCGGCGTTTCGAATACGATGGGTGCGTCATTGACGTAACTCGAGGGCGAAAAGCCGTTTTCAAGCGCGGCGGAATAGATGAATGGCTTGAAGTTCGAGCCCGGCTGACGCATCGCCTGGATAACCCGATTGAACTTGCTTAGCGCGAAGTCATACCCGCCAACCAAGGCAAGAATCGCACCGTCATTAGCGTCCAAAGACACCAATGCACCCTCCACTATAGGAGTCTGCGCCAGACGCCAGAAACCTGCACTCGCCGCAGAGGTAGAGCCGCCGGTCGACTTTGCTTCAACCCAACTTACCCTAACGATGTCGCCGGGCTTGACCAGAGCGGCCGCACGTTGCGGGGCTTTCCCAAGCTGGTCGGTACTCACGTACTGACGCGCCCAGCGCAATCCAGACCATTGGATCGTCAACGTGGTGCCACTGGTATCAAGTGCTTCAACCGCGCGTTCGTGCACTGCCGTGACAAGCACTGGTGAGGCCTCACCGATGGCTTGATAGGGATTCAATAACTCGACCCTGTTGCCTTTTGGTGTCTTGGACAAATCGACACTTGCCTCCGGCCCTCGATACCCGTGGCGCCGGTCGTAGTCGCCCAGCGCGCCACGCAGGGCTCTCATCGCCGCGTACTGGTTATCGCTGTTAACTGTAGTGAACACCCGGAAGCCCTTGGTGTAGGCTTCATCGCCGTATTTTCCAACCATGTATTCGCGGGCCATTTCGGCAAGATGTGGCGCCGAGGTCTCCACTGGTTGACCGTGCATTTTGGCCGTAAGCGGGGCGTCACGCGCGGCCGCGAATTCATTCTGAGAGATGAATCCCAACGCCAACATGCGGCCCAACACATAGCTTCGCCTGGTCAGGGCGGCGCGTGGGTTGGCGATGGGGTTGAGGCGGGACGGCGCTTTCGGTAGGCCGGCAATAAGCGCTGCTTCGGGCAGGGTTAAGTCTTCTAGCGGACTACCGAAATATACCTGCGCGGCGGCCACGACTCCGTAAGCCCTTTGCCCCAGGAAAATCTTGTTCAAGTAGAGTTCCAGGATTTGGTCTTTCGAGAGTTCGCGCTCGATCTTCATCGCAAGCACAATTTCTTTGAGTTTTCGCTGATAGGTTTTTTCCCGACTCAAAAAGAAATTGCGTGCCACCTGCATGGTGATAGTACTGCCACCTTGCGAGCGTTCCTGTGAGCGGACGAGATTCAGCGCCGCGCGCATTAATGCCATCCAATCGACGCCTGGGTGTTGGTAGAAGCGATCATCCTCCGCCGCAATAAAGGCTTGTTTTAGCTGCAACGGCACCTTTTCGATCGCCACTGGTGTACGCCGCTTTTCGCCGAATTCCGCAATGAGGCTGCCATCGCGGGTGTAAATTTTTAGAGGGGTTTGAAAACGCACATCTTGCAAGCGAGCAGTTGGCGGCAACTGCGGCAACGCCCACCACGCGAGCCCAATCACCAAGGCCACGGCGCACACAACGCTGAAGAGGAGACCGTAGAACGCAAGACGCAACATATGGTGGTAACCGCAAATCCACGCAACTACATCTGCGAGGCTTTACATTAATATTTCGAGATAACGTATGGTTTTATATTGAGATTTCTTTAAAAAACCATTTGTGTTTTGAAAACGGCTTGACTATAGTTAACGCTAGTTTCTAAGGTTAACAGGCACGTTTTTGCTATAACTGTATATTTTTAAAGGGAATATTAGTGGCGCTGTTTCGACGAAAAAACATCCCGTTGCTGGGCGTTGATATCAGCTCGACGTCGGTCAAGTTGCTGGAACTCATTCGGACCGGCAATCGTTATCGAGTTGAAAGCTACGCGGTGGAACCACTGCCGCCCAATTCCGTCACGGAAAAGAATATCACGGACGCCCAACTTGTCGGCGAAGCGATCGGGCGGGCGGTGAAAAAGTCTGGTACGCGCACCCGGGCTGCTGCCTGTGCAGTTGCAGGTTCTTCGGTGATAACCAAAGTCATCTCGATGCCCGCCAACCTGAACGACGAAGAGTTGGAAGGGCGCATCCAGATTGAGGCCGATCAGTACATTCCCTATTCACTCGACGAGATAAGCCTCGATTTTTCAGTGCTAGGGCCCTCCAGCAGCGACCCGGACCGAATCGACGTACTCCTCGCCGCTTCGCGCAGTGATAACGTCGATGTGCGAATTGCAGCACTCGATGTGGGCGGGTTACAAGCCAAGGTCGTGGATGTCGAAGCGTTTGCGTTGGAGAACGCGATTGCGCTGCTGGCGGCGCAAGGCGGGCCAGTCGGCAACGCGCATATCGTGGCCGTTATGGACGTCGGGGCCGCTGCGTCCACCTTGAGCGTGTTGGAAGATTCCAAAATTATCTACACCCGCGAACAGTTATTCGGTGGCCGGCAACTCACAGATGAGATCCAGCGTCGTTACGGACTGTCCTACGAAGAAGCGGGGCTGGCCAAGCGACAGGGCGGGCTTCCAGACAATTACGAACCAGAGGTCCTGCGGCCCTTCATGGAATCCATGGCCCAGGAAATTAACCGCGCGCTGCAGTTTTTCTATTCCTCCAGCCAGGTTGGCACGGTTGATCATGTGGTAATCGCCGGCGGGTGCGCTTCCATTTTGGGCATCGACGCCTTGGTTCAATCGAAATTAGACACACCGGTGTCCGTTGCCAACCCGTTTGCGAACATGACCGCCGCGTCGCGCGTGCGTGCTGAGGCCCTCGCCAACGATGCGCCTGCACTCATGATTGCATGCGGCCTTGCACTACGGAGCTTTGACTGATGGCTCGCATAAATCTTCTGCCCTGGCGTGCCGAGTTACGGCGACAGCGGCGTACAGAATTCCTCACCCTGGTTGGGATATGCGCCGGGGTGGCAGTGGTGGTCTGGGGCGCCGTGCACTACCACTTCCAGGGTCGCATCGAGTTCCAGAAGGAGCGCAACGAATACATTTCTGCAGAAATTACGAAGCTTGATACCCAGATAAAAGCGATCGAGGAACTGGAAAAAGAGAAAGGCCGCCTGATTGCGCGCATGAAAGCGATTGAATCTCTGCAAACCAGCCGCCCTATTGTTGTCCACCTGTTCGATGAGATGGTGAATTCGTTACCGGAAGGGGTTTACCTCAAAGAAGTCGCGCAAACCGGGACTACTGTCGAGCTCAAAGGTGTGGCTGAATCGAACGCACGTGTTTCGAGCTTCATGCGCAACATCGAAAAATCCGAATGGCTGAAAAACCCCAAATTGGAAATCATTCAAACGACTGACGAAGAGAATCGCCGCATCTCGAATTTCACCTTGAAGGCCGACCAGATCATCCCGCAACCAGCCACTGGCGAAGAGGACGACGCAACATGAAATTGTCGGATCTCAATAATCTGACGATCGACAACATCGGAACTTGGCCAATCCCGGCCAAGGCGGCGTTTACGATTCTAATTTGCGGCGCAATTTTGGGCCTAGCCTATTGGAAGGACATCAGTCCTTTGCAAGACGCGCTTGTCCAAGAACAAGAAAAAGAAGTCGGCCTCAAGGGCATATTCGAGGTGAAGCAAAAAAAAGCAGTTAACTTAAATGCCCTAAAGCAACAACTCGAAGACATCAAGGAAACTTTTGGCGATTTGCTGAAACGGTTGCCGAACAAGACCGAAGTTGCTGCGCTCCTGGTGGACATCTCGCAACAGGGATTGGCTGCTGGGCTAGAGTTCGAACTATTCAAGCCCGGCGCCGAACAGCCAGCGGATTTTTATGTCGAGCTTCCAATCCAGATCAGCGTGGTCGGCAACTATCACGCGTTCGGTACTTTCATGAGTGGGATGTCAGATCTGCCGCGAATTGTAACCAATCACGACATTCGAATCGTGCCCAAGGCCGATGGATTATTGACGCTCACGACAACCGCCAAAACCTACCGCTACATGGACGAGGAAGAGGAGCTGGCGGAGGCTGAAGCAGGAAAGGCGAAGAAAAAATGAGTCGGAAAGCGGCGAAGCGCCTGAAACTCAGCAGGCACCTGGGGATTCTTTTACTAACCGCGACGGCGGTCGGCTGTGTTAACCGGGACCAAAGCGATCTCGAAAATTATGTGGCCGAAGTGCTTAAGCGGCCAGGCGGGCAAATCGAGCCGTTGCCGCCGATACGCCCCTACCAGCGCTATCTCTACCAATCCGCAGAGGCGAATCTGCGGGATCCATTTCAGACTTTCGCCAATCAGGCGCCGGATAAGGAAATCGCCGCCGAGCATAACAACGACGCCGAACAGCAGCGCTACGCGGATGAAGTTGCCGCACATAATCGTGAAGAGCTTGAGAACTTCGAGCTGGACAGTCTGCGCATGGTAGGGACCTTGCAGAACGATGACGAATTATGGGCAATTATTCAGGACAACGCCGGTGCCGTGCATCGTGTTCAGATAGGTAATTATCTTGGGCGTAACTACGGAAAAATTCTGAATATCCAGGAAGAAAGCTTAGAGTTGCGCGAAGTGGTCAGAGATTCCGACGGACGATGGGAAGAGCGCCAGGCAAGTCTAGCGCTTAACCAAGAAGACAACCCATAGAAGGGGTAATTTCGAATGAGATCTTCCAACGCGATGAACCCGTACACGGCAGATGCGAGTGCCCCACGCGGCGTATTGAACGCTTTCGCCCGGCGACCACTCCGCGCCTGGGCGAGTGCCACTATCAGTGCGTTACTCGTGCTAAGCGCACCAACAATCTTGGCGGGCGCGCTCAATGATTTGAAGTATACGTCGCTGCCGGGCGACCGCGTGCAGATAAAAATGACCCTGTCCGACCCCCTCGCGGCAGAGCCTCTCAACTTTACAATTGATAATCCGGCGCGCATCGCGCTCGATTTCCCTGCGACAACGTTGTCGCTCAAAGAGAAAAATCATCCGGTTGGCGTCGGCAAAGTGGAAAGCGTAACCGCAGTGGAAGCTGAAGGCCGCACGCGAGTGGTGGTCAACTTGGTTCAGCTCGTCCCTTACAAAATCGAAACGGCGGGCAATGTCGTCACGCTCACGCTGGAAGGCATTCCGGGCGATATCACCGCAGAATCCGGCGCTGCAATCACGGCCCCGCCAGCTGCCACCACGGCGGCGGGTGGCATCACCATGCCGGGCGGTGCAACTGATGCACAAGTTCGTGGGATAGATTTTCGGCGCGGACCGCACGGCGAAGCGCAGGTGGTGGTCGACCTGTCGGACCCCAACGTTGGTATAAACATAGAAGAGCAGGGTGAGAAGCTGATTGTCGATTTCATCGATACCAAACTTCCGGAAGCGCTCGATCGCAAACTTGATGTGATGGATTTTGCAACGCCTGCGCAAGAAATAGACACCACACGCCACGGCAATGGGACGCGAATGACGATCACGCCAAAAGGGCTTTATGAACATCTGGCGTATCAATCAGATAATACCTTTACGCTCGAATTGCGCCCGCTGACGAAAGTCGAGGAAGAGCAACTGAAGAAGGACAAGTTCGGCTTCACCGGCGAACGCCTATCGCTCAACTTCCAGGATATTGAAGTGCGCGCGGTGTTACAGCTCATCGCGGATTTCACCGGCTTTAATCTGGTGACGAGCGACACGGTAGCCGGCAACGTCACGCTGCGCCTGAAAAACGTGCCGTGGGATCAAGCGATGGATCTTATTCTGAAGACCAAGGGCCTCGGCATGCGCCAATCAGGCAATGTGATCATGGTCGCGCCACAGGAAGAGATCGCAGCACGTGAGAAGCTGGAGCTAGAATCGCAGAAGCAGATCCAAGAGCTGGCGCCCCTCAAGACTGAATTCGTGCAGGTCAACTATGCCAAGGCAGAAACGTTAGCGGAATTGTTGAAGGCGGAGTCGAATAATCTGCTCACCGAACGTGGCAACGTCACGGTGGATCAGAGAACCAACACTCTGCTGGTACAAGATACCGCAGAGGCGCTGACCGATATCCGCAAAGTTGTGCAGGCGCTTGATATCCCGGTGCGGCAGGTGCTGATTGAATCGCGTATCGTCGTCGCCAACGAGGATTTCAGCAAAGACATCGGCGTGCGTTTCGGCTACAGCCACATCAATGCGCGGAAAAACCTGATTTTGGACCAAAACGGCAAGTCGGACCTGGTCAGTGTCATCGGCGGCAGTGTGCCGGGTGATGTGGATTATGGGCAGAACACCACGTTCAACACTGACGACCAGGAGAACTACATCGTTGATCTGCCGATTGCCGGTCCAGCCGCTGCGTTCCGCTGGTCGATCGGCAAACTGGGAAGCTACCTTCTGCAATTAGAGCTATCTGCCCTGCAGGTGGAAGGCCGCGGCGAAGTGATAGCAAGCCCACAGGTCATCACCGCAAATCAGAAAGAAGCCATCATCGAATCCGGCACGGAGATTCCTTATCAGGAAGCCAGCTCAAGCGGTGCGACCTCGGTCTCGTTCAAGAAGGCGGTGCTCAGCCTCAAAGTCACTCCACATATCACGCCGGATGATCGGGTAATCATGGACCTCACTGTGAATCGAGACTCCATCGGCCAAGTGTTTGCTGGCGTGCCGAGTATTGATACGAATGAAGTTAACACCCAGGTGCTGGTGGATAACGGGGAAACTGTCGTGCTCGGTGGCATATTTGAGTCAAACCATCGAACGGATAAAGACAGCGTGCCGTTCTTTGGTGAGCTGCCGTACCTCGGCAATCTGTTCAAGCGGACCGGGGTCAGTGCGGAGAAGCAGGAATTGCTGATCTTTGTGACCCCGAAAATTCTCAAAGAGTCACTCTCAATCTCGGCGCGCTAACGCGCACGCTGCACGTATACGCGGGACCATCGTGTCCCGCGTTTTCTTTTGCAAGACCCGCGACGAGCTGCAACAATCCAGGGCGGTGAACGCGAGATAGGATTGCAGGTAAATGCCGCAGCACACGCGAATTTTTTTGATCGGACCAATGGGGGCAGGGAAGACCACCATTGGCAGACGACTCGCCAAGGTCCTTAAGTGTCGCTTCATCGACTGCGACCACGAAATTGAAAAACGCACAGGCGCCGCCATCTCGCTGATCTTTGATATCGAGGGTGAGGCGGGCTTTCGCCAGCGCGAGTGTCGGCTCATTGACGAGCTGACCCAACTGGATGACATTGTCCTCGCGACCGGCGGCGGCGCGGTGCTGCATGCAGACAACCGCGCTGCGCTGTCCACGCGCGGCTTTGCCGTTTATCTCTACGCGCGGCTGGATGAGCTACTCGCGCGTACCCGTAATGACGTCCACCGGCCGCTTCTGCAAACTCCAGACCGCGCAGCGCGCCTGCAAAGCATTATCACTGAACGCAATTCTCTGTATCAGGCAACTGCCCAGCTCAGTATCGACACCAGCGTGTTTTCTATTGGAGAAATCGTTGCGCGGATCCGTGAGGCCGTCTCTGCATGATTAAACTGACCGTCGAGCTAGGCCCCAGAAGCTATCCGATTCTCATCGGGCACGGTCTGCTCACTGATGCCAAGCTGCTCAGCGGCGCGCTAGCTGCGCGGCAGATACTGATTGTCAGCAATGAGACGGTTGGCCCACTGTACGCCGAACGTGTAGCGGCCAATTTTAAGGATCGCATCGTCAACACGGTTCTGCTCCCGGATGGAGAGGCTTACAAGACACTGGCGAGCTTTGACCAGATAATGACTGCGTTACTGGAAGCGCATTACGAGCGTGGTTGTACCATTGTGGCGTTGGGCGGCGGGGTCGTGGGGGATATCGCGGGATTTGCCGCCGCGAGCTACCAGCGGGGCGTGGGCTTCGTTCAGGTGCCCACGACCCTTCTCGCGCAGGTCGATTCCTCGGTAGGGGGTAAAACGGCGGTTAATCATCCGCTGGGCAAGAACATGATTGGTGCGTTTTATCAGCCACAGGCAGTGTTCGCCGATCTCGATACCCTGAGTAGCCTGCCAGCGCGCGAGTTCCAAGCCGGTCTTGCTGAGATCATCAAGTACGGCCTGATCGATGATCTGGAGTTCTTTGAGTGGCTCGAAGGTCATATGGCGCAGCTGATGGCGCGCGATGCCGGCGCGATTGAGCATGCAGTGGAACGCGCATGTCGGGATAAGGCCCGCATAGTGGGGCTAGACGAACGGGAAGCGGGTATTCGTGCCCTGCTTAATCTTGGCCACACCTTTGGGCACGGCATCGAACACGCACTGGGCTACGGTGAGTGGCTGCATGGGGAAGCTATCGCAGCAGGGATGTGCATGGCAGCCCGGATGTCTGCGCGAATTGGGAGTTTGTCTAGCGAGGCATGCGCACGCGCGATAGACCTGATCGCCAGCGCCGGCCTGCCGACCGCACCACCGCCGCAATTGGCGCCTGCGGAAATTCTGGCAGCGATGCAGGTCGATAAAAAAAACAGGCATGGCCGTATTCGTCTGGTGTTGTTGAACGCACTCGGCGGCGCGGCGCTCATTGAGGAGTATGCTGAGTCAGCGCTGCAAGCGACTTTGGCTGAGTCCTGAGCAATGTCTACGGTGCCTGAATTTCCTTCCCAGCACGGCGCAGCAGCGCCTAGTACAGAGATTCGATCCCTCGCCCCGTATGCGGTGACGCTCGCCAATTCGCGCGGTCGAATCTATCCGGAACCTCCACCCCGTTGGCGCGACGAGTTCCAGCGTGATCGCGATCGCATCATTCACAGTGCGGCGTTTCGACGCCTCGAGTACAAGACGCAAGTATTCGTCAATCACGAAGGAGATATGTTCCGTACCCGCCTGACTCATTCGCTGGAGGTTGCGCAAATCGCGCGTACCATCGCGCGTGCCCTGGGCGCCAATGAAGATCTCACCGAAGCCATCGCCCTTGCGCATGATTTGGGGCACACCCCATTCGGGCATGCCGGCCAGAGCGCACTTAATGGTTGCATGCGCGAATTCGGCGGATTTGAACACAACCTCCAGTCGTTGCGTGTGGTCGAAGCGCTCGAAGAGCGCTATCCCGCATTTCCCGGTTTGAATCTCCTGTTTGAAACCCGCGAAGGAATTCTCAAGCACTGCAGTGTGGTTCAAGCGCGGGGGCTGGGCGAAGTGGGTCAGCGATTTCTTACCGGCCACCAGCCCTCGCTCGAAGCACAGATTGCCAATGTCGCGGACGAAATCGCCTACAATCATCACGACATTGATGATGGATTGCGCGCGGGATTATTGGACGAGGAACAGCTTCGTGCGTATACGCCCTACTTGGAAACCGAGCGCAGCATCGCGACGACCTGGCCCCAAATGGACGCCAAACGGCTGCGCTATACGGTGATTCGCGAGATGCTGAATTCTTTTGTCTCTGAATTGTTGGTGGCTACGGTGGCCTATCTGAAGCTCCATGAGATTGATTCGCTGGGCGCGGTCCGTGCACAGCACGCACCGCTACTGCAATTTAATCAGGCCACTACCGCCGATCACCTTGAATTGAAGCGCTTATTGCGGCGTGAGCTCTATGAGCATCCTCGCGTGCGCGAAATGGCTGAGAAATCACAAACGATTATCCGTAACTTGTTCGAAGTCTTTATGAACCACCCGACCGAGCTGCCCGCGCCATCGCCATTTACAAGTATCGATACCCAGGCGCGTGCGGTGTCAGATTATATTGCGGGTATGACTGACCGCTTCGCGATTGCCGAGCACGCGCGGCTGGTGAGCGCGCATGGTGCGATCACCAGCGAGGGGAAGTTTCATGAGTGTTGATCCCACCGAGAGCGGAAGAGAAACATTGGATGCGCCGGAGGCGCGCGCGTTCGCCCGCGACAGCGGCCCGCGCGGCGTTTATCTGAACCCGACTTTGCAACAACGCCTCGATCTCATCGAGCATCTGATTGAGTTTGGGCGGCAGATCATTGTGCTCAGTGGCCGCATTGATAGCGGAAAGTCGACGTTGCTGAATTATTTTACGGCCGCCCAACGTGCCAGCTGGTTTCCGATTCGAATTCACGCCGGGTCTGGCCTAACGGGCGACGGCTTGCTCGCGCTGCTCGCGCAGGAATTGGACGTCGCGCCGGAAGCGCCGGAGGAGTCGGTTTCCAGCGACCAGGTACGGCAACGGATAGCCGTACTCGAACGGGCGGGTAAGGTCGTTGTGTTGCTGGTCGATGATGCCGAGCAACTCAGCCCGGAAACCGCGACGTTGGTAGTCAAGCTCGCCCACGCGGAGGATCAGTACGCGGAACTCCGAGTCTTGTTGGCGGCGGATTTAGATCAGTCAGCGCTGCTCGAAACCTTGCAACGTGCCCATCCACAGCATGGCTTAGTACATGTGGTCGAGATTCCGCGCTTGGTGGATTCCC
Organism: Klebsiella pneumoniae; assembly: GCA_945861225.1. Taxonomy (GTDB): domain Bacteria; phylum Pseudomonadota; class Gammaproteobacteria; genus CAIKBL01. The sequence continues at coordinate 18,566 of CAMATU010000004.1, read as the reverse complement.
AGGTGCAGGCCTTGATCGAGCAACGCATGCAAAGTGCGGAACTTAACGCGGCCGATTATTTTTCGGTCAGCGACTATGCGCGCATTGCGGCCGCTGCTGGCGGCCTGGTGGGCAAGGTGGTGACCCTGGCCCGCCAGCATGTCGCGGGCATCGCAGCGCCGGCGGCGCGGAAGGTGACACGCCGCAGCACCAACGGACTCTCGCGAGCGCACGTCAACCTGATTTTCGGCATCCTGGCGGCCACGGCAATCGGGGTTGGCGCCTGGTTCGCGACGCGCAATCCGCTGGTGCCGTCTTCTACGCAGACTGAGACCGTCGCTTTAGAGCCATCACCAGCCCTCGAGCCGCCGGAGCCGGCGCTGGAAAGTCTGCCGCCTACCGAGCCCTTACCACTGGAAAGCGAGTTAGACGTGCCGCCGCCAGTGAATTCTGAGGGGCCCGCGGAAGAAGCCGTGGCGGGTGAGTTAATTGCGGCGCCTGTTCCGAGTACACCCAATCCGCCGCCGGTGCCGGTGGTCCCCTCAGAGATTGCCCCGTCAGTGGCGGTGACTTCGCCCCCTACGTTGCCAGTACAGCGCGACTCGGAAGGACCGTTGGAGATCCCGCCGACGGTGACTTCGCCGGCCACACGCGAGCCGCCAGCGGTTAGCCAACCTAGCAGGAAAGCGCGCACGGAAAAGGTGCTTGCGCCTCTAACCCAACCCCCTGTCGCACCGAAGGTTGGCGCCTCACAGTCGCCGCCGCGTGTCCAAACGCCACGCACCGCCAGCCCGGCAGGACCAGTGGTCAGTAATTTTTCGGCTGACTGGCTGCGCAAACAGCCGGCCAACGCGCATACCCTGCAACTCTTTGGCGTGCACGAACGTAGTGCTGCCGAGCGCTATCGCAATCAACATGGGATCACCAAGCAGAGCGCGATCTTAACGGGCTCGCTCAATGGCAAATCCTGGTATGTGGTGGTCTACGGGTACTATCCGAACCGCGCGGCAGCGATCACTGCAATGAGTCGCTTGCCGTCGTCTCTGCGCGATACCAAACCCTGGGCCAGGTCGATCGGCAGCCTGCGCAACGCCGTCCAATAGTCCCGGCCCGGGGCCTGGATGACACCCTGCGCGAGGCGACGCTATAATCGCCGTCCTTTTGTCCCTGCTGTGGGATCACATCGGGCGTATCCGGCCCGCGTTCAAGACTGATGTTGTAAACGGGACTGATTCTTGCAGTCGATGCTGGAGCCGAGTCCCTGAAAACAGGTAGCAAGCATGGCGACCACAAATACCCACTTTCCGCAATTGGGGCGGCCCGCAGAGGGTCTCTACGATCCCAACTTCGAGCACGATTCTTGCGGCGTAGGTTTTGTCGTCGATATCAAAGGGCGTAAATCGCACACCACGATCGAACGCGCGCTGACAATTCTGAAAAATCTTGAGCATCGCGGCGCCTCTGGCTGCGAAATCAACACGGGCGATGGCGCAGGCATTCTGATTCAGATGCCGGACACTTTTCTGCGCCAACAGTGCACCAAGTTGGGGTTCGAATTGCCGGCACCTGGGGCATATGGCGCTGGGTTGGTCTTTCTACCGCACGATCCTGTCGCGGCAGCGTTCTGTCGCGCGGAATTCGGCCGCATCATCGCGGAAGAAGACCAAAGCTTGCTCGGTTGGCGGGTGGTTCCGAGCGACGACAGCAGCATTGGGCCCACTGCGAAAGCCTGCGAACCTGCCTTCCAGCAAATTTTTATCGCACGCAATGCAGGGTTGACCGACGTCGAGGCCTTTGAGCGCAAGCTCTATGTGATTCGCAAAAGGGTCGAACACGCGATCTGGAATTCCACGGACACCGAAAAGGCGCTGTTCTATGTGCCCAGCCTGTCGCATCGCGTGCTCATCTATAAAGGCATGCTCAATGCAGCGCAGGTCGGTTCGCAGTTCCCGGATCTCTGCGATCCGCTGGTGGTCAGCGCGCTCGCCCTGGTGCATCAGCGTTTTTCGACCAATACCTTCCCGTCTTGGCCGCTCGCGCACCCGTTTCGCTACATTGCACACAACGGTGAAATAAACACCCTGCGCGGCAACATTAACTGGATGCGCGCGCGCGAGGCGTTATGCGAGTCCTCGCTCTTCGGAGATGACCTTAAAAAGTTGTTTCCAATTGTGATCGAGGGCAGCTCAGATTCGGCCAGTTTCGATCAGGTGCTTGAGTTCCTGCACATGGCCGGGCGTCCGCTGCCACTCGCGATCCTGATGATGATTCCCGAGGCCTGGAGCGCACACGAACAAATGGATGCGGCGCGCAAGGCGTTCTACGAGTATCACGGCTGCCTGATGGAGCCCTGGGACGGTCCCGCCTCCATCGCGTTTACGGATGGCAAGATCATCGGCGCCGTGCTGGATCGCAATGGGCTGCGCCCGTCGCGGTACTATGTGACCAAGGATGGCATGGTGGTGATGGCCTCCGAAGTCGGCGTCTTGGATTTCCTGCCTGAGAATATCGAGATCAAAGAGCGCCTGCATCCCGGGCGCATTTTTCTGATCGATGCCGAGGCGGGCCGGATCATCGAAGACGCCGAACTCAAACAGCGTTACATCAATCAATATCCCTATGCAGAGTGGCTGCAAGCGCACCATATTCCGCTCGCCACGCTCACGAAGCCCGCACATGTGCATACGGTGGCTCACGACACGGTGCTGCAGCGTCAGCAAGCCTATGGCTATACGCATGAGGATTTGCGCATCCTTATGCAGCCGATGGCTGAGAAAGGCGAGGAGCCGCTCGGCTCAATGGGCACCGACGCCGCGTTAGCGGTGCTGTCGAATCGGCCGCGCCTGCTGTTTGATTATTTCAAGCAGTTATTTGCGCAGGTCACGAACCCGCCGTTGGACGGCATTCGCGAAGAGCTGGTGACGCAGATCTCGACGCCGATCGGTCCTGAAAGCAATTTGTTGTCGCCCACCGCGCAGAGTTGCCACCGCATTAAGTTAATGTCGCCGGTGCTAAATAACGAAGACATCGCGCGTCTGCGGCACGTGACCGTCCAGCAGTTCAGCGCGACCACCATCACCGCGCTATACCCTATCGCTGAAGGCAGCGCAGGCTTGGCAGCGGCGCTCGCGCGTTTGTTTGCCGCGGTGGATGATGCGGTAGATGCGGGTTATTCGTTTGTGATCATTTCGGATCGCGGCATGAACGCCGAACAGGCGCCAATTCCTTCCCTGTTGGCCATTGCCGGTACGCATCATCACTTGGTGCGTAACGGGCGCCGCATGCGGATCGGTCTCATTATTGAATCTGGGGAACCGCGTGAGGTGCATCATTTCTGCACCTTGCTCGGGTATGGCGCGGATGCGATCAATCCCTATCTCGCGTTCGAAACCCTCTACGACATGATTCAGCAGGGCATCATCAACGAATCAGCAGTTAAAGGTCGCAAGCCGCCAGAGCCGGTACATGATGCGGCGGTCCGCAACTATCTCAAGGCCGTGAACAAGGGCTTGGTGAAGGTGATGTCCAAAATGGGTATCTCGACCATCCAGTCCTATCGTGGCGCGCAGATCTTTGAAGCAGTGGGTCTCGATAAGGCGTTCGTCGATCAATACTTCACCTATACCGCATCGCGCATCGGCGGAATTGGACTGGCGACGATCGAGCGCGAAATCAGTCTGCGCCACCACGCGGCATTTCCCACACGCCTGGTCGGCAAGCCGGATCTCGACTGGGGTGGCGAATATCAGTGGCGTCGCGATGGAGAGTATCACCTGTTCAATCCTGACACGGTCTACAAGCTGCAGCATTCGACGCGCGCGGGCCAATACCGCATCTTCAAGGAATACACCGCGTCTGTAGACCACCAGAGTGAGCACCTCGCCACGTTGCGCGGCTTGTTTAAGTTCAAGCCCGCAGTGAATTCCGTTCCGCTTGAGGAAGTCGAACCGGTCGCGGCAATCTTGAAGCGCTTCCATACGGGCGCGATGTCCTATGGATCGATCAGTGCGGAAGCCCACGAGACCTTGGCCATCGCCATGAATCGACTTGGCGGCCGTTCCAATACGGGTGAAGGTGGCGAAGATCCCGGTCGTTTTAAGCACGATGCGAATGGCGATTTGCGCCGCTCCGCGATCAAACAAGTGGCTTCTGGCCGCTTTGGGGTGACCAGTGAGTACCTGGTCAATGCGGACGATCTGCAGATCAAGATGGCGCAGGGCGCAAAGCCGGGCGAGGGTGGACAACTGCCAGGCCACAAAGTGTACCCGTGGATTGCCAAGGTACGTTATTCGACACCTGGCGTGGGGCTGATTTCGCCACCGCCGCACCACGACATCTACTCGATCGAAGATCTCGCGCAGCTGATTCACGATCTCAAGAACGCGAATCCTCGCGCGCGGGTGCACGTCAAATTGGTCGCCGAAGTCGGCGTCGGCACGGTCGCGGCTGGTGTGGCGAAGGCGCATTCAGATGTCGTGCTGATTTCGGGCTATGACGGCGGCACCGGTGCATCACCGGTGACGTCACTCAAACACGCGGGCGTGCCGTGGGAGCTTGGTCTAGCCGAGACGCAACAGGTGTTGGTGCAGAACAAGTTACGAGATCGCATCGTGGTGCAGGTGGATGGTCAGATGAAGACCGGCCGCGATGTCATCATCGGCGCACTGCTCGGTGCCGAGGAATACGGGTTCGCAACCGCCCCGTTGGTCGTCATGGGCTGCGTCATGATGCGCGTTTGTCACCTCAATACCTGTCCGGTCGGCATTGCGACCCAGGATCCGCGCCTGCGCGCCAAGTTCTCCGGCAAGCCGGAGTTCGTCGAAAACTTCTTCCGCTTCATCGCGGAAGAAGTTCGGGAATACATGGCCGCACTCGGCTTCCGCACAATGGATGAGATGATTGGTCAGGTGAATCGGATTGACGTTGAAAATGCGGTTGACCACTGGAAAGCCAAAGGACTCGATTTCTCGAAAATCCTGTATCAACCAGCAGTTGGTCCAGACACCGCTATCCGGTGTATCCGCAGCCAGGATCATGGACTGGAGCGCTCGCTTGATCGCGTGACATTAGTGCCCGCTTGCCAGGCGGCACTGCGCGAGCGCACGCCGGTTGAATTGACTTTGCCAATTCGTAATGTGAACCGTACGGTCGGTACCATACTCGGCTATGAAGTGACGACACGTTTTGGTGGCGAAGGTCTGCCGGACGACACTATCAAAATTAATTTCAACGGCTCGGCTGGCCAAAGCTTTGGTGCCTTCATTCCGCGCGGGATTACGTTATCGCTCGAAGGCGATGCGAATGACTACATCGGCAAAGGTTTATCGGGCGGCAAGATCATGGTGTTTCCGCCGCGCACTGCGACCTTTGTGCCGGAGGAGAACATCGTGATCGGCAATGTGGCCTTGTATGGTGCGACAGCGGGTGAGGCGTATTTCAGAGGGGTCGCGGGAGAACGCTTCGCAGTGCGGAACAGTGGCGCGGAGGCGGTGGTCGAAGGGGTTGGGGATCATGGGTGTGAGTACATGACCGGTGGCCGGGTCATTATTATCGGCCGCACCGGGCGCAATTTCGCGGCCGGCATGTCGGGCGGCGTGGCTTACGTGTTCGATCCCAATGATAAATTCTCGCGTCTGTGCAACACGGAAATGGTGGATCTCGAACGAATAGAAGCGCCCGAAGACGAAGCCGCCGTGGTGCGGCTACTGACCGGCCACGCGCGCTATACCGCAAGCACAGTGGCGACGCACATTCTGCAAACGTGGGCTACCTCCCGCCAGCATTTCGTGAAAGTGATGCCGCGAGATTACAAATTAGTGCTGGCCGCGATCGCGCACGCGCGGCAGACCGGAATCCCGGAAGATCAGGCAGTGATGGAGGCCGCGCATGGCTAAAATCACCGGCTTTCTCGAATTCGGGCGCGATAAGCAACCGTATCGTCCGGTTGCAGAACGTTTGCGTGACTGGCGCCAAGTCATGGAACCCTGGCCGCACGAACCGCTTAATCAGCAGGCCGCGCGCTGTATGGATTGCGGCGTGCCGTTCTGTCACCAAGGCTGCCCGCTTGGCAATTTAATTCCTGATTGGAATGATCTCGTTTATCGCAATCGATGGCGGGAAGCGATTGATCGGCTGCACGCGACGAACAATTTTCCGGAGTTCACCGGCACCCTGTGCCCAGCGCCGTGCGAAGGCTCGTGCGTGCTGGGGATCAATGACAATCCGGTCACCATCAAGGCAGTGGAACTCGCGATTATCGATCGCGCCTTCGAAGAAGGTTGGGTGGTCCCCATGCGCCCGCGTCGCGAAACGGGCAAGCGTGTGGCGGTCGTTGGCTCTGGTCCCGCCGGGCTCGCAGCGGCGCAACAATTGCGGCGTGCGGGGCACCGAGTCACGGTGTTTGAGCGCGATGATCGAATCGGTGGTCTCCTGCGTTACGGGATCCCGGAATTCAAGATGGAAAAGCGCGTGTTGGAGCGCCGACTGGAGCAGATGCGCGCGGAAGGGGTTGAGTTCCAAATCAATGCCAACATTGGCGTCAACATATCGGCGGCCGAGCTGCAAACTACCTTCGATGCAGTGCTCCTCGCGGGAGGCGCGACTGCTGCGCGTGATTTAGCCTTGCCGGGACGCGCACTCCAGGGCGTGCATTTCGCGATGGAATATCTCACGCCGCAGAATCGCCGCTTAGAAGGCGAACTTATCCCAGAACACGCATTTATCTCGGCCAAAGATAAACATGTGGTGATCATCGGTGGCGGTGATACGGGGGCGGATTGTCTGGGCACTGCCCATCGCCATCAGGCGAAGGATGTCGCGCAACTGGAGATCATGGAGCGTCCGCCGGGTGCGCGCACGGCGGATAATCCCTGGCCCGAATGGCCGCGCATTTATCGCACGGCCTCCGCCCATGAAGAAGGCGGTGACCGCTTGTTCGCGGTCTCGACCAAACGTTTCTTAGACGATGGACAGGGACGAGTTCGTGCGTTGGAACTGGTCGATGTGGAAATGACGACTCGCGATGGTCGGATGGTATTTGAGGAAGTCACCGGTTCGCTGCGCGAGATCCCCTGCGATCTCGCGTTGCTCGCGATGGGCTTCGTGGGCCCCGAGCGCCCGCTTCTAGATCAGTTGAACGTGAAGCTGACTGAGCGCGGCAATGTGTGGCGCGATCCGAACTGGATGACCTCGGTCTCGGGCGTATTCACAGCGGGTGACATGCAGCGCGGTCAATCGCTCATCGTCTGGGCAATCGCGGAAGGCCGATCGGCTGCGCGTGGCATCGATCAATTCTTGATGGGCGAGAGCCACTTGCCCGCACCGCTGCCCTGAACCGGTCGGAAATTTGGAAACTACATCCATGTCCGCGCGCTTTCTGCGCGCGCTCAAGCGCGAAGCGACCGATTGCACGCCAGTCTGGTTAATGCGTCAGGCGGGCCGTTATCTGCCTGAATATCGCGCCACGCGCGCGCGCGCCGGTGACTTTCTCCGTCTGTGTAAAACGCCCGAGCTCGCCTGCGAAGTGACCTTGCAGCCGCTCGCGCGTTTTCCGTTAGATGCCGCGATCTTGTTCTCTGACATTCTGACCATCCCCGATGCGATGGGACTGGGTTTGACGATCGATGAGGGGATCGGGCCGCGCTTCAAACATCCGCTGCACGATCCTGCTGCGGTGGCGCGGCTCGGCGTGCCCGATCCCGAGTCTGAGCTTCGCTATGTCACCGATGCGGTGCGTTTAATCAAGCGAGAACTCGGCGCACGAGTGCCCTTAATCGGTTTCGCGGGCAGCCCCTGGACTTTGGCTACCTACATGATTGAAGGCGCTAGTGATCGCGAGTTCAAGCGCGCCAAAGCCTGGCTGTATGGCGCGCCGGAGGCGCTTGATTCGCTGCTCAACTTGCTGACCAAGGCCGTCACGCAGTATCTCAATGCGCAGATTGCGGCGGGAGTGGATGCGGTGATGGTGTTCGATACCTGGGGCGGTGTGCTCACTTCGGATGCGTACCAGCGCTACTCACTCGCGCCGATGCAGCGGATTGTGCGCGATCTTACGCCCGGCACGCCGAGCATTCTGTTCACCAAGGGCGGTGGCCAGTGGCTCGAGAAAATTGCGGCCAGCGGCTGTTCGGGAGTTGGTGTCGATTGGAGTGTCGATCTCGGGAACGCGCGCCAACGGGTGGGTGATCTCGTCGCTCTGCAGGGCAATCTAGATCCGGCCATTCTGCGTGCGCCAATTCCAGTCATTGAGCAGGAAGTAGATAAAGTGCTGGCCGCGTTTGGCAGCGGGAGCGGTCATATATTTAATCTCGGCCATGGCATCACGCCAGATATCGATCCCGAACATGTAGCAGCGATGGTGGCGCGCGTGCATAGTCAATCTGCGCGCTGAGGCTGCACCCCTCCCTGTATCCTATAGGGCGGAAAAGCGCAGCGCCTTCCGCCGTACTTGACCATCTCCCAAACCCCGTCATTCCGGCAACGGCGAAGCCGTTATCCGGGATCCATACTGAACATCAAGCGCCCCTGGATCCCGGGTCTTCGCCCGGGATGACGGAATCTGACGCGGGAATGCGGCGGAAGGCGCTGCGCTTTTCCGCCCTATGCAATACTCGTTACCTGTTAGTTACTATTAAGCGCGCCGCGGCGGCCAGCACGCCGCGAGTAATGCCACCACGATTAACCCGTACAGCGGTGCATGGCCCCAGCGCACAAATGGAGTCGCCCCCGTGCGCATAATCGCCTGGCCGGTCAACACGAAGGTTTTGAATTGAGGCGAACGGGCGAGGACTTTGCCGCGCTCATTGATAATCGCCGAGATACCGGTGTTGGTGGCACGCAGCAAGTAGCGACCACTTTCGAGTGCCCGCATCCGTGATATCTGCAAATGTTGGTGCGGTGCGATCGTATCGCCAAACCAAGAGTCATCACTCACATTCACCAAGAGGTTGGCGTCGGGTAACGACTTAATGACTTCGCTCGCATAGGCGTCTTCGTAACAAATCGACACGCCCAAGCGCAGCGCGCCGGCGCGCAACGGTGGTTGCGTGAGTGGGCCGGGCGAGAAGCTCGACATCGGGATCGACAGCCAATCGAGCAACGGGCGCAGCCAGCGATCAAAGGGCAGATACTCGCCGAACGGCACCAGATGGTATTTGTCGTAACGCTGATCAGGCGCATTCAAAAGCATCACGCTGTTGAAATAAGGCCCATGCAGGCGATCACCACTCGGAATTCCGACTACCAGTGCCGTGCCGTGCTGGGTCGCGAGCTCGCCGAGGCGCTTAAGGCTCTCCGGCATCTCGTCGGGGAACGCGGGTACCGCAGTTTCGGGCCATAACACCAGGTCGGCGCCCCACTGCGGCGCACTTAAACTGGTGTAAAGATCCAAGGTGCGCCCCTTAAATTCAGCACGCCACTTGATCGACTGTGGCACCGCGCCCTGCACCAGCGCGACCACCTGCGGCTTCCCTTCGGGGGCGGTCCACGGGATCAGCGTCGCACCCCAGCCGCCGCCGACAATCGCGATTATCGCGAGGCCGGCGCTGACTCGGCGTTCCCACCCCCACACCAGGCATGCCGCGAGAAGCGTTACTGCGAGGCTGGTGCCGAGGGCCCCGGCGAGTGGCGCATAGCCGGCCAACCACGAATCGGTTTGGCTATAGCCGAGGAACAACCAAGGGAAGCCCGTGAAGAGCCAGCCGCGCAACCCTTCGCCGGCGACCCAAACTACTGGCATCACCAGCAGAAGACGGAAATTTTCTGAGCGAACCGGTAAACGTGTGACCACGTATCCGGTGAGCGCCACGAAAAGTGCGAGGATCAGCACGAACAAAATAGTCATCGAGACTGAGAAGGTATAAAGCGGTAACCCGAACTGATGAATGCTGACCTGCACCCACCACACGCCATGGCCGAACATGCCAAGGCCATAACATCCGCCAAGCACTGCGGCGCGCCCAGGCGAGACCGTGCGCCACAGCGCGAATAACCCCGCAATGGAAATCACTGCGATTGGATAAAGTCCGTAGGGCGCGAAGGCAAAGGGCAGCAGAGCACCCACTGTCAGCGCGAGCAGCAGTCTCAGCATACAGCGCGCAAATCAGCCATCGTCCGCACGCGGGGTGGCGGGATTCAGACGCAGCACGCGCAAAATATTGACGCGCCGGCGATCCGCGCGCAGGACTTTGAAATTGAATTGATCAAATTCGATCTCATCACCACGCGCCGGTACTCTGTCGAAGTGATGTACCACCAGCCCACCGATGGTGTCGTACTGAGAATCTGGCAGCGCGCTGCCAAAAAATTCGTTGAAGTGGGCGATTGGTGTGCGTGCCTTTAACGTAAATCGATTGGCGCGATGCTGGCGAATGAATTCCTCGTCATCCACATCGTATTCGTCATCTATCTCACCCACGATCTGCTCAATGACATCCTCGATGGAAACCAGACCTGCTATCTCGCCGTACTCGTCAACGACGATCGCCAGATGGTTCCTGCTGAGCCGAAACTCACGTAACAGAATATTGAGGCGCTTACTCTCAGGAACAAATACCGCCGGGCGCAACACATCGCGGATTTCGAACGAATATTGAGCATTGGCCGCGAGCGGCAGCAGGTCCTTCGCGAGTAATACGCCCAGCACTTTCTCGTGTTTGCTATCCACCACCGGAAAGCGCGAATGCGCCGATTCGATCACAGCCGGCAGGAATTCCTGCGGCGTTTGATCGGCTTCAATGAAAATCATCTGTGAGCGTGGCACCATGATATCGCTCACCTTGAGTTCAGACACCAGCAGCGCGCCCTCCATCATGCCAGCCGTATCGGCATCGATCAGATGTTCGCTTTCCGCATCCTGCAGAAGTTCGATCAACTCGATGCGCGCGCGAGGTCGGCGCCGAAGGAGTCTCGCCAGTTTGTGGACGAGGACGTCAGTGAGCCGTGACAGCGAACTGGGAGGGGGTTTGTCGGGCGCTTTCTTTTTCATGGGCCGGGTAATGGTGCTTGGTCCTGGTAGGGATCCCGAAAGCCCAAGTCAGTTAACAACTCACACTCTAGCGCTTCCATCACGCGCGCCTGCCGCTCTTCTACGTGATCGAAACCGAGCAGGTGAAGCGTGCCGTGGACCACCAGATGCGCCCAGTGTGCTTCGAGCAGCTTACCCTGCGCGGCGGCCTCTGCGGTTACCAGCGGCGCGCAGATGACAATGTCGCCCAGCAGCTCGGGCGCTATCTGCTCCAGACCGGACACTGGGAACGACAGCACATTGGTGGGGCCGCTGCGCTGACGCCAGGCAGCGTTAAGTGCAGCACTTTCGGGAATATCGACGATGCGCACAGTGAGCGCGGCGTGCGTGCGTCGCGTAGCCAGTGCCTGTCGTGCCCAGCGCTGCAGTTGACTCCGACTGGGTCCCGCACCCCGATAAACCCTTTGCACCGAGACTTTAACTGGCATGGCGATCACCGGCTCTCGAACGCCTCGTAGGCGTCCAGAATGCGGGCCACCAGCGCGTGTCGCACTACGTCGTGGGTTTTGAAAAAAGTAAAACTGATGCCCTGTACCTGACGCACGATTTCGATCGCCTGCTTAAGCCCCGAGTCTTTGCCACGCGGCAGATCGATTTGGGTCACGTCGCCGGTGATCACAGCCTTCGAGCCGAAACCAATGCGGGTAAGGAACATTTTCATCTGCTCGATAGTCGTATTCTGTGCTTCATCCAAAATAATGAACGCATCATTGAGCGTTCGCCCGCGCATGAAAGCAAGCGGAGCGACTTCAATTACATTGCGCTCGATCAGCTTCGCGACGCGTTCAAAGCCGAGCATCTCATAGAGCGCGTCATACAGCGGCCGCAGATAAGGATCGATCTTTTGCGCCATGTCGCCCGGCAGAAAGCCGAGCCGTTCACCCGCCTCCACCGCCGGCCGGACCAGGCACAACCGCCGCACACTGCTCGTTTCCAGCGCGGCCACTGCGGCCGCCACTGCCAAATAGGTTTTCCCAGTGCCCGCCGGCCCAATGCCGAAGCTAATGTCGTTCAGTTCCATATTGCGCAAATACAGGCGCTGGTTGGCGCCGCGGGCCTTGATCAACATGCGCTTGGTTTGCACGCTGGCGTCGTCTGCGTCGTGCGCCAGCGCGCCGTCGGCCATCATCTCCTGCAAATGAAGGTGAACCTCTGCTGGCGCAAGCGTGCCCTGTGCGGTCGCGCGATAAAGGTCTTTGAGCAGTCGGCCAGTGGCCGCACAGGCCAGCGGACTACCGGCGATAGTGAACACATTACCGCGATTGCTGAGCACGACGCCGAGGCGCCGTTCGATCATGCGCAGATGGTCATCGAATTGGCCGCAGAGATTGGCGAGCCGTTCGTTCTCCAACGGTTCGAGCGTGAGTTCGAGAGTGGAATCAGTGTTCATCAATGCGCATATGCGGGAGGAGGCAGGAGTTCCCCACGTAGCGAGTTAGACCGCGCCTCGGTGATTAGTACCTCAGCATACTGCCCGATAAGTGCAGCTTCCCCGGCGAAGTTCACCACGCGATTATTTTCTGTACGCGCCGCGAGTTCCTGCGGGTCCTTCCGCGCGGGCTGGACCACCAGCACACGCTGGCGGGTACCCACCATGCGCTGGCTCTTGGCATACCCCATTCGTTCAAGGCGCTGTTGCAACATTGCAAGCCGTTGCTTCTTCACGTCGAGCGGGGTGTCATCTGGCAGGCTGGCCGCCGGCGTACCGGGTCGAGGGCTATAAATGAAACTAAACGAGTAATCAAAGTCCACCTGCTCAATCAGCCGCATGGTTGCCTCGAAATCAGCCGCCGTTTCGCCCGGAAAGCCGACAATAAAATCTGAAGAGATCGAAATCTCCGGCCGTGCTTTGCGCAGCCTTCTGATCTTGGATAGATATTCGAGCGTGGTGTGGCCGCGCTTCATCAAGGCCAGGATTCGATCCGAACCACTCTGCACCGGCAGGTGCACATGGCTGACGAGTTTCGCTTCGAGCGCGTAGAGCTCAATCAACCGATCACTAAACTCCACCGGATGTGAAGTCGTATAGCGGATACGATCAACGCCATCAATCGCGGCCACATAGCGGATAAGCGCGGCGAGATCGGCAAGCCGACCATCGTGCATCACCCCGCGATAGGCATTCACATTTTGCCCGAGCAAGGTCACTTCGCGGACACCCTGCACGGACAGGGCATGAACTTCCGCAATGACATCGTCAAACGGGCGGCTGAACTCTTCGCCGCGGGTATAGGGCACGACGCAGAACGTGCAGTACTTGCTGCACCCCTCCATGATCGAGACAAACGCACTGGGGCCCTCCGCGCGGGGCGCTGGGAGACGATCAAATTTTTCAATTTCGGGAAAGTTTATATCGATCACGCGCGGCAACCCTTGCGCCGCCTGGGTCAGTAACTCCGGCAGTCGATGCAAGGTTTGCGGCCCAAAAACGAGATCGACAAACGGCGCGCGCTCGAAAATCGCGGCACCTTCCTGGCTCGCCACACAGCCACCCACACCAATCATCACGCCAGCCCTGGCCTGCTTCAGCTCGCGCCAGCGACCGAGCTCGGAGAACAGCTTCTCAGAGGCTTTTTCGCGCACTGAGCAGGTGTTCATCAGCAGCAGGTCAGCCTCCTCCGGTCGATCAACGACCTCCATTTGATGGGTAGCCTGCAGCAGATCGAGCATCTTCTGCGAGTCATACTCGTTCATCTGGCAGCCGAAGGTCTTGATGAAGACGGTTTTGGGCATGGCGTGGTCGCGTTGAGAGTAGGGTCTCAACCTACACTGCAAGCATGAAAATGCAAAGAAACTGCCGCCCGCACATGATCTTTCTGAAGCTCAGGTGCGGGCGGCATGTGAGGCCAGTGGGGCTGCCGAAAATTCGGCGCCGCGTGCGCGCAACATGTCCGTGATCGCCGCTGCGGCCGCTGCGCGCGCGGATCCATCGGTGCCGCGCACCACCAACGAGGTCCCGAATCGGCCATTGCGTGAGAACGGATAACTGCCAATGTCGAGCGTTGGGAAGCACGCCTGAATGGCAGTGAGTTCAGCTGCGATCTCACTCTCTCGAAGCCACGCAGTCACGGCTTGGCTATCGATTGCGGGACCGGTTGGCAGGCTGGTCAGCAACGCCGGCAACATCGCCTGCAAAATGTGTGGGACGCCGGGCAATACATACACGTTCTCAATGGCGAAGCCGGGTGCTGCACTGAGCGGATTGTCGATTAAGGTCGCGCCCGCCACCACCCGCGCCATCTTCAGGCGTGCGTCGTTCATGCCATCCCCCGCATAGTAGGCCTTCAGACGCAGCGCGGCTTCAGTGTTTTCCTGCACAACTCGCCCAAAGGCCGCTGCTACACATTCGGTGGTGATGTCATCGTGTGTCGGGCCGATGCCGCCGGTGGTGAACACCATATCGAAGCTGGTGCGGAGCGCGTTCAGCGCGTGGACGATTGCGTCGTAACGATCTTCCACGATGCGGGTCTCGCGTAATCGAATGCCTTGTCTGGCGAGTGCTTCACCGAGAGTCTGGAGATTCGCATCGCGTGTGCGACCGGACAAAATCTCGTTGCCGATAATCAGCAGTGCCGCAGTGGGTGAAGGAGACATCACTGGCCTTACGTCACGGTTAACGGCTGTGCGAGATCGACTCGGATGTTGTCGATCAAGCGTGCCTTTCCTAGCCAGGCCGCCACCAGGATTTGCAGTTGCTGGTCGCCGCTTTGCGGATTGTTGAGATCTTCCGCACGACGGATGCTGAAATATTCAGGGCGGAAGCCGTTCGCCGCGAGATCGGCCATGGCGGCGGTCTCAATCGCAATGAGCGAATGCGCTTGAGTTTTAAGTTTGGCGACTGCGCTTGAGAGCGCCGCGTAGATCTGTGGCGCGCGGCTGCGTTCCTCTGGCTTCAAGTAGCTATTGCGCGAACTCATGGCAAGGCCATCGGTCTCGCGCACGATAGGCATGCCGAGGATTTCCACTGGCATCAGGAGGTCATGCGTCATCCGCTTGATGACCAGTACCTGCTGATAATCCTTTTCACCAAAGAGTGCGATGTCCGGCTGAATATTGATAAACAATTTGCTGACGACGGTAGCGACTCCAGAGAAATGTCCGGGGCGAAATTGGCCACACAGAATAGTCGAGAGCCCAGGCACCGTAATGCGGGTGTCTTCGGCAATGCCACCCGGGTATAGCTGATCTAGATTGGGTACGAACAGCAGATCGAGTCCGGCCGCGGCGAGTTTTTCCTGATCAGTCTGCAGCGTACTGGGATACTTCGCATAGTCTTCGCCGGCACCAAATTGGATGGGGTTAACAAAAATACTGACGACCGTGTGATCAGCCAGGGCTCGCGCACGTTCGAGCAATGAAATATGTCCGGCATGCAGGTTGCCCATGGTGGGCACCAATGCCACCCGCGCGCCGGCCCGCCGCCAGCGCTGAATTGTGGCGCGCAGGGTTTCGAGCGAATAAACGGTTTCCATAGGCTTAACGCGAGATTTTTCCGGGCGCGAAGTGTAATCGAAGACTAATTCGCGCGGTGAGTTTCTTCAGCGACGATCTCAGGCATGGGCGCGGCGCGGGTGCAAAAAGCACGAGTGCCCTGGCTCTTGCGGCCAAGCTCAACGAGCAAGGCGCCGTAATGCTCATCGTGGTCGAGAAAATTCACGGTAGTGGTATCGACGATCAACACGGGTGCGGCCTGATAAAGGTGAAAGAAGGCGTTGTATTCGTCGCATAGTCGCTGCAAGTAGGAATCATCGATGGCCTGCTCATACGCAATGCCGCGGCGTTTGATTCTAGCGCGCAAATTAGCCAGTGGAGCGGCCAAGTAAATAACCAGGTCCGGGGTTGGAACCTGTGGCGCAAAACGCTTGAAAATTTCGTCATACAAATCGTATTCGTGCGTATCAAGCGCGATCTTGGCGAATAACCGGTCTTTGTCGAACATGAAATCCGCGACCATCGGCGGAGCGAATAAATCTGGCTGAGTGTATGGCTGCAGCTGCTGGGTTCGCTGACACAGAAAGTGCAGCTGGGTCGCCAGAGCGTAGCGCTTCGGATCGGCGTAGTACTGCGGCAGAAAAGGGTTGTCGGCTGCGCCTTCATAGAGCGCGGCGGCGCCCAAACTGGCCGCGAGGCGGCGGGTCAAGCTGGTTTTGCCGACACCGATCGGCCCTTCAACGGCGATATAGCGCGGTATGGCGACGCTTGTCATTGGCGGTTCAAAGTTTGCGGATAGTGCTGGCAGCAAAACGCGCCTGCAGTACGTGCGGGGCAGTCAAACCGGGTATCTCCAGATCGGGCGCGATCTCGGCCAGGGGGATCACGACGAAGGCGCGCTCGGCCAGCCCGGGGTGCGGTACGCGCAGGCGATCATCGTCAATTATTTCGGTGCCGTAGATCAGCAGATCGAGATCGAGCGTGCGCGGACCCCAATGATCCCGCCGCACGCGCTGATGGGCATCTTCAATTTGCTGCAGCTCAGCTAGCAGGTGATGGGGCGGGAGCGAGGTCGCCAGTTCAGCGACGGCATTGATGTAGTCCGGCTGATCCGGCGGACCCATCGGCGGTGTGCTGTACAACGCAGATCTCGCGCGTAACTCGCTGTGTGGCAGCTGGGCGAGTTCGGCAAGCGCCGTTTGGACCTGCCGCACGGGGTCGTCGAGGTTGCTGCCGACACCAATGAATGCCGTCACGGGCGCAGTCACGACGTGCGAGACTATTCGCTGGCGGCCGGCGTGTTTGTGCCGCGCCCAGTGCCGCCGCGGCGGCGACGTCGGCGACGTGGGGCGCGGCTCTCCGCCGCGGGGGTGTCCAACAGTTGTGCGCGGCTTGCTTCATCTCCACCGATGAAACTGGTCCACCAATCGGCAGCTTCTTGCACTGGCTCACCGGCTTGGGCCCGCAGCAACAGGAAATCGTAGGCGGCACGAAAGCGTGGATGTTCCATCAGGCGTGGCGCGCGTTTGGCGAGTCGTTTTACCAAGCGCGGTTGGAGCGCCCAGATTTCACGCGTGATATTGGTGAAGCGGCGTGGCATGGCGATCCGCGCGACCTGCTTTGAGATCACGGTATCCGCCGCCATTTGAATGGCTTCGATGATGCCAAGCCCATTTGCCACATTCGCGGCCGTTTCATCCTCCACGCTCTGCCACAGCAATGCCGCAAACAGAAAGGCCGGAGTGACTGGCTTGCCTTCGCTGATCCGTTTATCCGTGTTGTCGAGCGCGAAGATCAACAGGCGTTGCACGAAAGCGCCTTCGTTACCATCGAGCGCGCGATCAGTCAGCGGGCACAGGCAATGGAACAGACCATGCTCGCGCAGCATCTCAAAACTCGCGCGCCCGAAGCCACCATGGAAGAGTTTCAACAATTCATCGAACAAGCGCGCGGGTGCGATTTCCTCCAGCAGATGGCGCAGCCGTGCTATCGGCTCCAAGGTCGCCGGCTCGATCACGAAGCCGAGCTTGGTCGCGAAGCGGGCGGCGCGCAGCATGCGCACCGGATCTTCACGGAAGCGCTTCTCCGGATCGCCAATCAAGCGTAACCGCTTGGCATTCAGATCCTCGACGCCGCCGACATAGTCCACAATCGAGAAATCTGCGATGTCGTAGTACAGCGCGTTGACGGTGAAATCACGGCGCCACACATCGTCGTCGAGCGTGCCGTAGACGTTATCGCGCAGAATGCGCCCATCGTCGGTCATCGCCGCGCCGTCAGTGTCGCCATCGTGGGCGGCGCGAAAAGTCGCGACTTCGATGATTTCGCTGCCGAACTGCACATGCGCTAACCGAAAGCGGCGACCGATTAGCCGACAATTGCGGAACAACTCGCGGACCTGTTCAGGAAGTGCGTCGGTGGCGACATCAAAATCTTTCGGTTGGCGACCGAGGAGCAAATCGCGCACGCTACCGCCGACCAGAAAGGCGCGGTAGCCCGCCTTGTTGAGGCGGTAGAGCACCTTGAGTGCGCTATCAGAAATGAACTTGCGGGAAATCGGATGATCAGCACGTCCGTACACATGCGGGCGTGTGTGAAAGGGAAGAATATCAGCGCTATGCGTGGGTTGCGGATCCAATGCTGCTCCAGTCGAGATTCCGACGGTGGGGGGAGATCACTGCCATGGCGTGGGCGCCGGCGAGGCCTCTATAATACCTGACTCCACTTGCCATGCTCCCTTCGTCTAGTGGCCTAGGACGTCGCCCTCTCACGGCGAAAACAGGGGTTCGAGTCCCCTAGGGAGCGCCAATAAAATCAGATGGTTAAGATTTTATTTCCGGCAATTTTTAATCCGTGTCACGCAGATGTCACGAAGGTGGCGCAATCCCTCGCTGTTGGCCCTCCCGGGTGTTCCACGATTTCTACGCTGACCTCCGTCAAATCCGACCATCCTCTCGCTGAGTTCGCCTGACCACCGCCACGGTTGTTCACACATAGTCGTCCACTGAGGCGGGCTAGACTGCGGTACGTAATCTGCGTGTGGAAAACATAGAGGGATGAAATATGAATTCAACCTTACTCGCCGTATCGACATGGCGGCACAGTCTGAAATTGATTTTTGTTGCCGCTCTCT
>CAMATU010000003.1 GCA_945861225.1 Klebsiella pneumoniae | reverse complement strand
CGACATCCATGTCGCGGTCCTCCGCTGATTCGTTGCTCCATTAAAAACCAGCAGCTATAGTCAAATCAAGATGATGACCGCGCTTCACCGTTTTATCAGACACAATCGTCGTTTTATTCGGCGACGATTTCGTCGTCCATTTCAAAGTTGGGCGTCTAGTTTGGCGCGGTGTAGAATTTGCAGAGCCAATAAGAGGAAGCCGTCATGATGTTCAGTCTGGAATGCGAACTTGAAGAAGACGGGCGTTGGCTCGCCGAGGTCCCCGAATTACCTGGAGTTCTCGCCTACGGTGGGAGTCGTGACGAAGCGATGACCCGCGCGGAAATACTGGCGTTGCGAGTTCTAGCCGAGCGCCTTGAGCACGAAGAAAACGGCCCGCACGCGATCAATATTTCTATTCCCGCATGAGTCGCTGGCCTTCATCGAAGGCTAGCCGAGTGCTATCCGCTTTGCACAAGATTGGGTGGCGCACAAAACGTCAATCTGGATCACACCGAACGATGGAACGCGAAAACTGGATCAATTTCGTTTTCGCTTTTCATGACACCGACGAAATTGGTCCAAAGATGTTAGCTTGAATCGCCAAGCACACCGGCTTAACTCCTGATGATTTGTAGCGAGCCGTCCAAAAAGCCAATCGAGCCGACGCGGTGACGGTCTGGCATCCGGGTTTTTGGTTCGGTGGCCCGCGCCGCTCATCGGCGCGTTGGGCCTCGCGAACATCACCTTTGTTTTGTGCGCTGTATGTCTCCGGCAAGCCAAACTGTTGGCGCTCACTATAAGCGTTAGAGGTCACTACCATGTCGCTGCCCATCGAAGTATTGGAGGCAGAGCTGCTCTGTCTGCCGTCTGTCGAGCGTGCTCGACTCCTTGATCGAGTGGTCGCTAGTCTTGACGTAGATACAGCGCGAGACGAGGCCTGGGACAAACTTGCCGCTCTGCGCGACGCAGAAATCGAAAGTGGTGCATCGGTTCCTGTATCAGGTCCAGAGGTGGTTGAAAGAATTCGATCTGAACTCCGTTGAGCTACACCCTTCACCGTGGCGCTGAACTTGACCTCGCGGATGCAATCCACTTCTATCGCCGAGAGGCCGGTCGAGCTATAGCGTTACGATTTTTGGACGAGTTCGAGGCAGGCGCAACTCGCGCTCGGTCATCGAGCCTTAATCGAAGCACTATCAGACCAGCAACTAATCTCCGACGACAGGACAGAAAAATCGCTATGAAGGTAGGTATTGGCTGAGCTTTTTCTACCCCAAAGATTCGCACCGCAATTCACCGCAGATTCAGCCGCTTTCCATTAGCGTTCCAAGCGTGCCAAGGACCCGATTACGCAAAGTCCTTAAGACTAACCAAGGAGCAAGTCATGTCGAAATATCTGCGCGCATTGCTGGTATCGGCGGTCTTATCAGTGGGCGTCGCTGGGCAAGCTGCAGCCTACGATGATGATCATGGCGACGAGCACGATCGACTCGACGCAGGCCACAGCCAAGGCCACTGGGGTTTAGAAAACCGCCACGATGACGTACACGAAGAACTCGGCGAAGAACACAGCGCCGCTCATTATTACAACCCCTACATGTCGCGCAGGGGACACCGACGCTTGCATGGTCAACTCGGCCAGGAGCATGCACGGCAGGACAATCGGTTGAACTGGCAGCACAACGGAATGCACCGCGAACTAGACGACGATCACGAGGATTATCACGGCTATTACCCCCCTAATTACAGGTCGTATTTCTACTTCGGTCGGTAAGCTTTCCGCGCGCGGAAAAGAAAAAGCCCCGCACGGGGCGGGGCTCTGAGATTTAGGCCAAATCCATCGCCGTAGCACCCAGCTCCGTCGCATTCTCGACCGCCATGTAGAGCTGTAGCTTGTACAGCACCTCAAGAATGCGCCGGCAACGCCAAGCGAAGCACAGCCCCGTTGAGGTGGCGCGGCGCACGCGTGTGCGGCCGGTCGGCCGGTGCGCAGCCAAGACGCAGCAGCGAGGCCACAGGCCGTCAGCGCCTCGCCGGTGGCGATGTATCCCATGCTGAACGGGGTGGCAAGAAGAAGACGCTGCGGAAGCTCACCAGCATGGCTGGATGGGCTTCCCCCTTCCTAACACGGCCGCCTGTGACGTCGTGGGGCTGCTACGTGTCTCCGGACGACGCAGCGATTGAACGGTACTTCCGGATAGATCGTCGAAGCCCGCACTCGCTGAAGCGACGCTTCAATGTCGGGCCCAAAACCACGGTACAGATGTTGATGAAGGCCGAAGACGGCGCTTTGATTGGGGCGCTTCTGCCTGACCAATATGAAGAATGGATCAACCCGGCGCAGACAAACGCCGATGAAGTCGCGCGAATGATCGCCGACGCGCAGACCGACTTCGTGCATTATCCGGTCAGTACGCGCGTAAAGATGGACCGCAAGCTGGATGCTGGATAATGGTTGCGGGTGAAGAAATCACATACCCGCGTCGTCATCGATTGTCGCCGGACTGCCCCTTGGGACAACCTCGCCAACTGGGCTCATACCCTTCAGGAATTTGAAGAGATCGCTGTCCGTGGACAGCACCAGGGTCGTATTCTTGGCGATGATGGTTTTGTAGGCCTGCATGGTGCGGGTGAATTCATAGAACGCCACCGCCTCCGGGCTTTGGTTATACGCCTCCGCGTAGATCTCGGTGGCTTTGGCGTCCGCCACGCCGCGGATCTCCTCGACCTGCCGGTAGGCTTCAGACTGTATCTTGTTCAGGTCGCGCACCCGATTGCCGCGAATCCTTGCCGCCTCGCCATTACCTTCCGACAGGAAGCGTTCAGCAATCTGGCGCCGCTCGCTGGTCATCCGGTCGTAGATCTTCGGGCGCACACTGTCGTTGTAGTTGATCCGCTTGAACCGTATATCGAGCAACTCGATCCCGAACACGCGAACCTTCTCCGCGGCCGCTGTGAAGATAACCTGTTCAACGAGCTTGCGTCCCTTCTTGATCGGCACCAGCGTCCCCATATCCAGCTCGCGTTCTGCGTCGGTCAGCAGAACGTCGCGCAATGGCGTGCGATCCTTGGTGGTGCGGATGATCTCGATCAGTTCATGCTTGGCGACAGCGTTTCGCGTCTCGCTGCCGAAAATGTCGTCGAGGCGGGACTGTGCACTGCGCTCGTCACGCAGGCGCAGATAGTACTGGAGCGGATCGGTAATTCGCCAGCGCGCGAAGAGCTCGACGGAGATATAGAGCTTGTCCTTGGTCGGCATATCCGACGGGGTGCCGTCCCACTCGAGCACCCGCTTGTCGATCGGGTTGACGTCCTGGATAAAGGGCACCTTGACCTTGAGCCCGGCGGAAGTCACGGCGGCGCCTACCGGCTTGCCGAACTGGGTGATGATCATTTGTTCGACTTCGCTCACCGTATAAAGTGAACTCGTCGCCACCGCCGCAGCGGCTGCCAAAACAGCGAAAACTGCAGTCGGCGCGATCCCCGTCATGGCTGCTCTCCCTTCTGGGTGTTGAGATTGAGCAAGGGCAGGATGCTGCGCGCCTGGTCATCGACAATGATCTTCGAGCGGATGCCCGGCATGACGTCCTGCAGGGTCTCGATATAGATACGGCGACGCGTGACCTCCGGGGCCTTGCTGTATTGCGCCAACAGCGCACTGAAGCGGGCAACATCACCTTCCGCCTCATTGATGCGTTTGAGCCGATAGCCATCGGCCTCGCGGATGCGCTGATCCTTCTCGCCCTCGGCCAGCGGAATCACCTTGTTGTAATCGCGCCGGGCTTCGTTGATCAGCTTCTGCTTCTCCTGCTGGGCCTGGTTGACCTCGTTGAACGATTCCTGCACCGGGCCGGGCGGATTGATGTTCTTCAGTTGCACCTGGTCGATACTGATCCCCATCGCGTATTTCGTCGCGAGCGCCTGCATCTTGGTCAGCGCTTCGGATTCGATTTCCTGCCGGCCGATGGTGATGACCTCGTCCACGGTGCGATCGCCGACGACTTCGCGCATGACAGATTCGGAAAGGGAGCGCAGCGTTTCACTGGGTTCCCGAACCTCGAACAGGAACCTGACCGGATCCGAGATACGATATTGCACCACCCATTCGACCAGTGCGGCGTTCAGGTCGCCGGTCACCATTTCTGTTTCCCGGCTGCCGTCACGCGGGCTCTGGTAGGGGTCGATGGCACCCGGGGTCACGAACCCGAATTCCTGCTTCAACTGCCGTTTCACGGGCAAGATCGTCGCCGCATCGATGCCCAGAGGGAGCTTGAAATGCAGTCCCGGCGGAACGTCCTTGAGATACTTGCCGAAACGTTGGACGACCGCGACAGAGTCGCTCGGTACCGTGTAGTAGGCCGTCCAGGCGCCCAGCACGGCGAGTGCGATAAGGGCGTAGACGATTAGTCCTCGCGGACTACCACCGGGCATGGCCTGCCTGAGCCGCTGCTGCCCGTGCCGGATCAGGTCTTCAAGATCGGGAGGGGACTGGCTATTCCAGGGGTCGCCCCGACCGCCGTCACCTCGCTGTGGTGGCATTGATAATGTCCTTTATAGATGGTGCACGCGTGAGATTACGCTCGGTGTCTTCGTATTGCGATGATCGGTGCTGATTCCGCCAGTCCCTAATGGTGTTGGCAGGCAGGTTTTTCAAGGGCAATCACGCGCACGAGAAAAGATAACGGCCCTCTGCGCAGGAATCGAGCGTCGCGTGAAGTGACGTTAATCGAGACCACGTCGAACTGATCGATGACCGGGGGGAACGGATCCAGAACAGATTATGTCGCTCCCTCAATCAAGACGCCGAGAGATGACCCTGCGTAATCGTAAACCCCTCGTAATCCTTTTCCGCTATGTCCGCGCACAACTTGCGATATGTCCCGAACCCGCCGATGTACGGCATGAAGACGCGCGGCTTTCCAGGAATGTTGGCGCCCTCGTGTGGCCACTGACCTGTGTGATGCAAGGGGCACGTTCCCGGGCCCGCGCTGCAGCGAGTGAGAACCATCGACCCCAACCGGCCCCACGACTCCGGCCTCCGGTTTTCCGGATTCCGGACGTTCCCAACCAAGCCCGAGGCCGGGTGCGCGCGACAGCCTGCGCCTCGATTGACTGCCGAATTTCAGATGGATCGGCGGACTCGACTAACGAGCCAGACTATCGGCTGGCGCTACCCCGCGCCCGCGCTGGTGAGACGAATCGATGACCCGCTAGACTACCGGCTCGTGAGGTATCGCAAGGACGCGATGCATGACGCCGTTATTGGCCGGCAAGGACGCCGTCGCTGGGGCTGCGCGTACGGGCGAGTATGCCCGCCATCGTCCCGAACAGACGTCCTGTATTAACTGGTTGAAGCCCACTACCCGGCGTTCATGGAACACCTGGCGGCGCGTGATCGGACATTGCCGGCGCATGTGCAGCGATGGTCGCGGTCTGTGTTGTTGCCAATACACTATTTCCCGTCGTGTAGGCCATCGAGGAGATTGCAGCGGAACGTTATCGCGTTACAGTCAGGCATGAAGATGGAACTACTGATGAACTGTCTCCGGAACCGGATGTTGCGACCAGGATTTACTCGGTACATGGGGCGAATATTCAAAATCTGGCGGGTAAACTCTGGCGCGCCAGCGTGGCCAATCTGCCTCAATAGTCCGTTTTTGATCTGGGCTGCCTGACCAAAACTCACGCTAACTCGGATGAACCCGATTGTTTGAAGCTCTGAGAGACTTTCTGAAACTGGAATCCGCCGGTGGCCTGATGCTTGTACTGGCGGCAGTGCTTGCGCTTGCTGTGGCCAACTCGCCGCTCTCCTGGTTTCATGCGGCGCTGATCGATTTGCCGGTACATGTTCGTGTCGGGGAATTTGTCATCGCCAAACCGCTGCTTCTCTGGATCAACGACGGTTTGATGGCCGTATTCTTTCTGCTGATCGGGCTGGAACTCAAACGTGAGTTGTTCGAGGGCGAGATTGCCGACTTTCGGCAGGCGATGCTGCCTGCTTTTGGTGCGGCGGGGGGCATGGCTTTGCCTGCATTGATTTACACCGGGATCAACATGGATGACCCGGTGGCCATGCAGGGCTGGGCCATCCCGGCAGCGACTGATATCGCTTTTGCCGCAGCCGTACTGGGTCTGCTTGGCAAGCGGGTACCGGTGTCGCTTCGTGTTCTGCTGGTTTCCATCGCCATTTTTGATGATCTCGGTGCGATCGTGATCATCGCGCTGTTTTACACCGAGCAACTGCTTGCGTCGGCGATGGTCGTTGCTGCACTCTGCATTATTGTGTTGCTGGGTTTGAATCGGATGCGGGTCATGGCGCGAGCGCCATACCTCTTTGTCGGGTTGATCATGTGGATTGCGCTGCTCAAGTCCGGTGTTCACGCCACACTTGCGGGGGTGATTCTCGCGGCTTTCATACCCATCAGGTCCAGCGCGACGGAGCCTTCGCCACTGCATGGTCTCGAGCACGACCTGCACACGCTGGTCGCATTCGGAATCTTGCCGCTGTTCGCGTTTGCCAATGCGGGGGTCACGTTCCCGAATTTCGGCTTTGAACAGTTTCTGCATCCTGTGCCCCTCGGTATTGCCGCTGGACTGTTCGTCGGCAAACAGATTGGGGTCTTTGCGTTTTGCTGGATAGGTGTCAAATCCGGTATCGCCAAACTGCCGAAGGGTGTTACCTGGTCGATGATCTATGGGGTTGCCGTGCTCTGTGGCATCGGCTTTACGATGAGTCTCTTCATTGCCTCGCTGGCCTTCGAACACACGTCTGACAATCTGTTGTTCGATGAACGGATTGGCATCCTGCTTGGCTCTGTCGTGAGCGCTGCAGTCGGGTACCTGACACTGAATCGGGTGCTGCGCTAAGGGACGCGTTTAGGTTGCCAGCCCCGCGCTACAGCACAGATGGCTTGTCAGTGGTCTCCTGAAACTGCAGGCGATGCAGGGTTGCATACAACCCTTCTGCTTCCAGCAACTGGGTGTGTGCCAATTTCGCGAATCAACCCGTCTTCGAGCACCAGAATTCGGCTCGCTTCCTGAATGGTCAGCAGACGATGGGCGATCAGGATCGACGTGCGGCCGGCGGTCAGTTTGCGGATGGCATCCTGAATAAGTAATTCGGTCTGGGTATCGATGCTGGCTGTGGCTTCATCGAGAATGAGTATTTCCGGATCTGCGGCCAAGACCCGTGCGAATGCGGTTCAGATCAATCCCGTCCAGGAAGATGAGTCCGTCGTCGAAGTCATAGAAACGGGAAAGCAGACGGATCAGCGTGCTCTTGCCCGATCCGGTGGGGCCGACAATCGCGAGTTTTTCTCCGGGCGCAATGCTGACGGAAACGCCTTTCAGCACGGGTGTGTCCAGGTAACTGAAGTGCACGTTACGAAAGCCGCTGGGTTCTCGTTGCACGCCGGGGTGGCGAGCGAGGCGCACGAACGCGAGAAGCTCGAACGCCTGTGCCGCTATATCACGCGCCCAGCAGTCTCGACTGAGCGGTCGTCGTTAACGGCGCAGGGGAATATTCGGTAGCGTCTCAAAACACCCTACCGTGATGGCACGACGGACGTGGTGTTCGAGCCACTGGAATTGATGGCGCACATCCTTGTGCGCCACGTCTCGATGACGAGGGCGGAACGGTTGAAGCGGG
This sequence comes from Klebsiella pneumoniae, assembly GCA_945861225.1. GTDB lineage: Bacteria > Pseudomonadota > Gammaproteobacteria > CAIKBL01. Next base: position 43,994 of record CAMATU010000003.1, on the reverse strand, counting down.
TGTTCAAGATCGACATCTTGACCTGGTCGTGGGTCGCGAGCTGAGCAGCGCGCCTCGCGCGCAGCCCGGCCGACGGCGTCACGTCACCGCGCCGCTATGCGGCCCATCAGCGGTTTCACCTTTGTAATCAGGTCGGCGAAAATCGGGCTCGCCTCCAATGCACTGACTCCCGCGAACGGTGCGAACCACAGCGCGCCAGTCGCGCCTCGCGCGCGCACTTGGTCGAGCTGGCGCGCGATCACCTCGGGCTCGGCGAACCAGCCGACGGTCGGCTCGGCATTCGGCTCGTCCCATGCCGGCGTCGTCAGCGGTCCACCGGGGTTGTACCAGTTCGGAATGTAGGCCAGGTGCTCGCCGTATCTGGCGTTCATTGCTTCCGGGTCATCAGCGGGAAGCTGCGGCATGAATACCACCGCCTTGCCCGCCTCGGTCATGCGCCCGTGCTCGCGGACCTTGTTCAGGTAGTTATCGAGCCCGCCCGGGAAGCCGGTCCAGCCCTGACCCATGCGCGCGGCACGATCGACGGCCTTGCGCGCCTGGTCGCCGACGCCGAACCAGATCTCGAGGCCGCCGGCCTGCACGGGTTTGGGTGTGACGTCGATCTCCGGGAAATCGTAGAACTCGCCCTGGTGCTTAAACGGGCCATCGGCCCAGCACTTGCGCAGGATGTTGATCTGCTCTTCGAACATCCGCGCGCGCACTTTCGCGTCGAGTGATGCGCCGAACACCATCCCTTCGTGCCGGAAGGAATCGCGCCAGTCGTAGTTCATGCGCCCGAGGCCCACGCCTACGCGCACGCGGCCGTGGGACAGGATGTCAGCGATGGCGAGCTGCTCCGCCAGCGCGACAGGATGATGGAGTGGCAGCTCGATGATCGCCTGGCCGATGGTCACCTTCTTCGTGACCATCGCCAGCGCCGCAGTCATCGTCGCCATCTGCGGCAGGTAGCCGTCCTCGCTGAAATGGTGCTCGGTGAGCCAGATGGTGTCGAAGCCGGCCTGCTCCATCTCGACGATGTGCCGAATGTGCTGGTCGTACACTTGCTCCCACGGCGCATGCCAGCGCGGCGGATTGCGGAACGAGTAGAGCAGGCCGAATTCGAAATCGCTCATGTCTTCATCCTCACTGTATCGGGTGGAAGGGAAAGCAGAATGTTCAAGCAGGGTACACCATCAGCTCCACGAGGTTGCCGTCCGGGTCGCGCGCGTATGCGCTCGTGCCTTCGATGTTGCGGCCACCTTCCCGGCCAATAGGCCCTTCTTCGATCGACGCCCCGACCGCGCGGATCGCGGCGATCCTTTCAACGACCGTCCCACCCCACACGAAACAGAGATCGCCACACCCGGGCAGGGTGTCAGCCGCACGCAGCGTGAACGACGGCTTATGCCTCGACATTGAATGCGTCGCTTTCGGTTGGCGACAAAGTCCGAAACAAATAGCGGGCGGTTATAGAAACGTAGTTATGATTTTCTGCGCCGCAATGAGTGGCAACAATCGACCCAAAGCGGTCCCATGACCGCGCCTCCCAGTTTCCAGCGTGCGGACGCTCGCGCGGAAGTTCGCGGTATAGGTCTTGCAGCCGCGCGGCGATGCGTATAGCGAAATGCGACAAGGGCTCGAAACATTAAGCGATAGGAAAGACATGGCAGCGGAAGGTACATCAGCACCCATGATCGAGCTGAACAATGGCGTTGCTATTCCGCAGCTTGGTCTCGGCTGACTACGTGGATTGCCTGCGGAACGGAACGCAAGCCCCAAAGCCGCAAAGAAGTCGAATAATTCCATTCGCTTATTATTCGGTTTTCTCGATGTATGAATTCCTATAAAGCGGTTTTACCTTGTTCTCTGATACCCCTAGATTTGCGGCTACATTGCATTCAACAACAATCCGGAGCGGAATAAACATGTCAGATACTCGCGCGTCTTATCGCCGGAACAGCCCGCAAGCTGCAGCGCACGTGATCGCAACCTTGATTGCCCATGATGCGCGACTCGATTGGCGCGAGCTGGATTTTCTCGGCAACGCCGGCCTGCTCCAGATCCTCGGCATCGAACGCGAACGCTTCATGGTGTTACTCGCGTTCTGTCTCGACGAGAGACTGGTCGATGAGGCGCCAACCGACAATTCAGACAACGCAAGTTTCGACGCCGCGCTCCTCGCCATCGAAGACCGCAACACCCAACTGATAACGGCGGCGGCGCTGCTCTATCTCGCTGAAATTGACGGGACAAAGCCAGCCGAGTGCACGCTCATACATCGCGCGTGGAAGCAGTGGAACGTGACCGCGGAAATTCTCGTGAAGGAAATGAATATCCCCTTTGCTCTCGCGCATACGGTGCACGAGCCGATCTCTGCTACGGCCTAGCAGGCGGAGAACGACGATGATGAGATTCATGTTGATGTTGCTCACGGTTTGCGCGCCAGCGTTCGACCCCATGCGCTTTTTTAGGCCGATACGCGTCGCGCGCCCCCTGGCACGCTCGCCACAATCACCGGCACGCTCACGACAACGATTGGCGAAGCCGCGGCGACATTCGCGACACATGTCGCGAATGCGTTGACGCCGATGTTACCCATTGGTCGCCTAGCGCAGTGTCTTGATGGTACTCGGTGAGGCCCGTGCGGCTACGATTCTCTGAACCATAGCTCGCCGGTCAGCTCTTTCTGGAGCACCGCAGAGAGGCTCGTGCTGACAGTGGACCGGGGGATCCCACGCAGGGAACCCCGACATTCACCCATCTGGCCCACACCACACTTAGCGTTGGGCGCTGCCCCGGCCTATCTGCATCTGCGGCTAGCATTGCCGAGATGAGCGGATGCCTTTTATTTTTCCAAACGACAGCCTGCGGGCTTACAAGGAGTTCTAGGTGACGGAAATCGAACACACCGGAACACCGGCCCTGTACCTCGGTTTTAGTATGCTCGTGGTGGTGTTTCTCGTGCTGGACTTCGTGCTGCTCAAGGCGAAGGGGCAGCACAAGGTGCCGGTCCGTGAGGCGCTCGCGTGGGCGGCGGTGTGGTTTATGGCGGCAATGGCATTTGCCGCCTGGTTCTGGTGGTTTGTTGACGGCACCCATGGCCGCGAGGTTGCCAACGCAAAAACCATCGAGTACGTGACTGGCTACCTCATTGAGAAGGCGCTCGCCACTGAGAATGTCTTCATCTGGGTGACGTTGTTCACCTACTTCGCCGTGCCGCCGGAGTTCCAGAAGCGCGTGCTCCTTTACGGCGTGCTCGGCGCGATCGTGATGCGGGCGGTGCTCATCTATGTCGGCGTGTTGCTGATCGAGAAGTTTGACTGGATGTTCTACGTCTTTGGCGTGTTCCTCCTTGCCACCGGAGTAAAGATGCTGCTTTTCGGTGACCAGAAGCCGGATCTTGCCAAGAATCCGGCAATCCGCTGGATTCGCAACCACATGCGCGTTACCGAGGCCTACCACGGTGAGCGCTTCTTCGTCCTGAAGGACGGGCTGCGCTACGCGACACCGCTGTTTCTCGTGCTGGTGCTCGTCGAGGTCACCGACCTGATTTTCGCCGTCGACAGCATCCCGGCGATTTTTGCCATCACCACTGACCCTTTCGTCGTTTTCACCTCGAACATCTTCGCGATCCTCGGTCTGCGGGCGATGTACTTCCTGCTCGCCGACATGGCCGAACGTTTCCACCTGCTCAACTACGGGCTCGCGCTGATCGTCATGTTCATCGGCGTGAAGATGCTGATCATGGATTTTTATAAAATCCCCATCCCCTGGATGCTCGGTACGGTTTTCACGATTCTTGCGGTATCCATCGCGGCGAGCCTGCTGCGCCCGGCCGCAGACGCCCACAAGGACCGTGACACCAAATGAGCATCGCCACAGGCACGCTTACCGGCTGGCGCGCGCCGCTCGCGCGCTGGATTGAATCACTGCCTGCGCAAGCTGTACTGATCGCACTCATCCTCGTCAACGCCGTCATTCTCGGCCTTGAAACGAGCGAAGCAATCATGGCTCGGTGGGGCGCGGTGCTTAGCGCTGCCGACCGTGCGATTCTTGCCGTGTTCGTGGTGGAGATCGGGCTGCGACTTGCCGTCTGGCGGGGCGATTTCTTTCGCGATCCCTGGAGCGTGTTCGACTTTATCGTGGTCAGCATTGCGCTTGTACCGGCGACAGGACCATTGGCCGTGCTGCGGGCGTTGCGGGTGCTACGGGTGCTGCGCCTCATCTCGATGGTGCCCAGCATGCGTCGGGTCGCGGGAGGGCTGCTCGCCGCGATCCCCGGGCTCGGCTCGGTGATCGGCATCATCGCGGTGATTCTCTACGTATTCGCCGTGATCGCAACCAAGCTTTTCGCGGAGCACTTCCCGCAATGGTTCGGCACGCTTGGCGAAAGCTCCTATACCCTGTTCCAGATCATGACGCTGGAAGGCTGGGGGGATATTGCCCGCTCGGTTATGGTGGTCTACCCAATCGCGTGGCTGTTTTTCGTCATCTTTATTCTGGTGTCGACGTTCACCATGCTCAATCTATTCATCGCCGTCGTGGTGACATCGATGCAGAGTGAGCACACGCGCGAGATCGAGGCCGAGCGCACCGCTGCCTTGCCAGATACCGAGCTGAGGCGAGAACTCGCCGAGATGCGCTCGGAGATGAGCACGCTACGCGTATTGCTTCATCAGCGCGCAAGCGAAGTCCGCCGGCCTCAAGCGCTCCTCTAGTGGCAGGCGATCGGCACTTCGTTTCGATTACTCCTTAAATCGTCTGGAATCCAGAGATGCACGCCGTCACGCCAGGTCTGGATGGAAGCCGCGCTTTGTGGAACTGCGGCAAAGTCACGCCATGAAACTACGCAAGGCGATTCTTTGGCAACCCGGCAGCGCCGGGCGCTTCGGCATTCTCTGTGCGAGTGCGGCGCTCGTTCTGCTATTGGCTTATCTGCACACCCTGGTCGGCCTGGAGTATGAGTTCCATGTTTTTTTCGCGCCACCGCTGGCTCTGGTGGCGTGGTTCCTCGGACCACGTTGGGGAATTGCCCTGGCAATCCTTGTGGTCGGCTTATGGTTCGCGGCGGACCGGATGCTCGGTGGCGATCAAGCCTCCCCACTGCCGTTGATTCTCAACAGTGGCGCGCGGCTGGCGATCTACTGCATCGGCGTTTGGCTCTTGGTGCAGTTACGCAAGTTGCTTGATTCTGAAAGGCACCTGGCGCGCAAAGATGCCTTGACCCACTTGCCGAACCGCCGCGAGTTTCACGAACTGGGCTCCCAGACGTTGGCACAAGCGCAGCGTGAAGGCACGCCCATCACTGCCGTATTCATCGATATCGACAAGTTCAAGGAGGTTAACGACGAACGAGGACACGCGGCCGGCGATGCGCTGCTGGTCTGCGTTGCCGAAGGGTTGAGTGCTCGCCTGCGTGCCAGCGATATTGCCGGGCGTCTCGGCGGCGACGAGTTTGCGCTTCTGCTACCCGGGATGGATGGTGAATCGGCAAAGGCGTACGTCGAAGATCTACGACAGCGACTGCTGAACACGATGAGCGGGCGCAGGTGGCCGGTGACTTTCAGCATCGGGGTCGCCAGCTGCGCTCGGGCGCCTGCCGATCTCGACGGCCTGCTGGCCGAAGCGGATGGTCTCATGTACGAGGTCAAACACGGTGGCCGTAATCGCGTTCTGCAGCGGGACCTCACACCCCCCGTGAGTGCGACGCTGTCACGCCAACTCGCGGGAACCGCTGGTGTGACGCGAAAGCAGTAAAGCGCGGTTATATGTCGGTCTATACGACTTATTGTGATCTATAAATCGACTTTTCTTAGACTCGAGGATCGCACACGCTGCCTCTAGTTCATTTTGAGTGCTGCCCTTTGTGGCGCTTGGTCGCAAGCTCGCGCGGGTATGTTTCGCGCTACTGAAGAATGGAACTGAATTTAGTCCCAGCCTACGATTGGGACCTTGCGCCTCGACATTACATCTATAAGCCAGAGCCAAACGGCTGCCTGAATAGCCTGGAGGAGGAGAGATGAGTCTTTCTGAATACGATGATCTGGATGGAGTCGCGCTGGCCGAACTCGTACGCAAGCGGGAAGTAACGCCGCTCGAACTGGTCGAGGCCGCAATCTCCCGCATCGAGAGTCGCAACCCGGCGCTCAACGCCGTGTTCTGCAAGATGTACGACCATGCACGTCAAACGGCACGCGGACCCCTGCCGGATGGTCCATTCCGCGGCGTTCCGTTCCTGGTCAAGGACATGACCTCGCACTACACGGGCTTTCCGACCACCCACGGCTGCAAATTCCTGAGCGACGTTGGCCCGTCGGATCACGATAGCGAGCTCATAAAACGCTTCAAGCGCGCCGGCCTCGTCACGGTTGCCAAGACAAGCACACCCGAATTCGCCTTGAGTGCGACCACCGAGCCGACGTTTCGTGGCCCCGTGCGCAACCCGTGGGATACCACTCGCTTTCGAAAGGGCCAACTGGGCCCTGGTCGAACGCGCCCGCGCCTACTTGGCCACTGACGCCGTGCGCTTCAAGCGCGTGCTGCACTCGGTCGCACGCACGGTCGGGCCGTTCTTCGAGGACTACGACGTGTATCTCTCGCCGACGCTCGGTACGCCGCCGGTGCCGCTCGGGCGTATCGATCCGGCCATGGCCGACGTCGACGAGTATTTTCGGCGCATGTTCAACTTCATCCCGTTCACCGCGCTGTTCAACGTTACCGGCTCGGCCGGTGTGTCGCTACCCTTGTGGTGGAACGCGGAGAACCTACCGATAGGCGTGCAGTTCGTTACCCGCATGGGCCGCGACGGCACGCTGTTCGGGCTCGCCGCGCAACTCGAACGCGCGCAGTCGTGGGCCGGGCGCAAACCGCCACTGCCGTGATCACGTAGCACTGGTCCGAGAACGATGACAATGCAGAGGATGATGCCATGGGCTTAGAAAACAGGAACGTGCGCAGTACCGGTTTTGTTTTGCGCACCTTGGCGAGCGCGCTGTGCTTAAGTGCAGGTGCGGCATCGGCTGCGATGCTTGAAGTTAACGGTCTGACGAATCTGTTTGGTGCCGGACATTCAACGGCGTCCGAGCCGGGCGGTGGTGGTGGTGCGGGTATTCTGCCGCCTTCGATCAACTTCACGGCGGGCTCCAATCTCGTGCTCACCTTCGCCAGTCCCGGGCTTCGTTGATGCGATCAACTTCGGGGATCCGATCAGCGATCCCGGTTTTTACGACGATAACCAGGGATCGTTGACCGCTCAATTCAGCATCTCGGCCGTGCCAGTACCGGCGGCTGCCTGGCTGTTTGGCAGCGCCGTCGCGACGCTATTGATTAAGCGCCGACGCCGAACGTAACCCCAGAACGTCAAGGAACTCGCTGCCGTGATGCGGCAGCTCATCACCTACGTGATGGAAGATCCGCGCAGCATTCGGGGCGTCCTCGACGCGGTGCTCGCCGTACGTACCTTCGAGCACATCTGCGACCACGCGGACAACATCTGCGAGAACGCTATCTTCCCGGTCGAAGGCAAGAAGTCCGCTACGTCGCGATCGAGAAAGTGCGCCAGCAGCTCGCGCCAGCCGGCGGAGCGACTGTGCTTATCGCCGGCATCAGTCACCACCGTCGCTTTCAGAGCCGGCTTCGCAGCACCAGCACGTTGCTCTCGGCGGTTCGCTCGTAGGTTGATTCCGGGAGGAGTCGACGGATCAGCACTAAGCCTTTGCCACCCGGCACCGCCTCCTCCAACGTCGCGGCGAGGCCGGGCAATTGCGCCGCTATGGGGTCGAAGCCGCGCGCCTTATCCTCAATGTGCAACGAAGCCCATTCGTCGCTGGCTTGAAAGGTGAGTCGGATGCGTTCAGACGGTTGCGCACCGCTGGCGTGCAGCACTATGTTCGCAATAGCTTCGTTTGCGCACAACTCGAACATGTATGCCTGCGGTTCGGCTAAGCCGACGCCACCGAGGAGTTTACGCAACCAGGAGCTCATTCGCCGCAACTCGCGTACGTCACTGACGATGTTCAAACGACACTCGGCATCCTGCGGTTCCACTTCCGGATTTCCACTCATCGCTATCGCGAATATCGTCAGCCGCCTAAGACAGCACAGCGTGCTGACTCGAAATCCGGGAACAGCGGGATCACGCTGTCGACACCGGCAGTCTGCAGGGTGTGCGTTACATTCTGGTCAGCGCCCATGATTACAAGTCGGCCGCGACGGGTACGGACGCTCTTGGCGGTAATGATTAGCGCACGAATCCCCATCGACGCAAGGAAGGTCACATGCGACAAATCAATGATGAAAATCCCGTTATCACTCGAGGTGTAGCTGGCGAGCTTGAGTTCGATTGTCTGCGTACCCTCGATATCCATCCGGCCAGAGAGCGCCACTCGCGCCAGGCCGTCTGCGCCGATTTCGTAACTGATTTGCATGAAAGTCCTCCACGCGCCGGGAGCGCATTGCGAATGCGCTCCGAGCACTCCATTGTTTCAGTCTGCAATTCGCGCTTCCATGCCCGCCGCCGCAAGAATCGTCTGCTGCGGCGCTGTGACCGTCAGCGAGCCTGTCAATCATCGCAAGGCCGTATAGGTATACGCATAGTATGTTACGAATTCATGAAGCGCCCGCGCCCGGCTGGCAGCCCAGGCGAGCACGCAACGCGTCAATCTCCCGCGCTACCACGGCGTCTTTGGACCGAATCACCGGCTGCGCGAACAGGTGATGGCGGGTGACCGCTATCTGGAAAAATGAATTCTCGCCTTATCGGTGAGGACGTGACAAAACATGCAGCGCGTCCCCTGGCGCGCATGGCGGCGTTGCAACTCGTCGCAATAGCGAAGCTTGTCCCTCCTCATCGCGCCTTGCCCTGCACTCCATGGAACGCACTGCACGCGACGTTCAACTGCCGTTTCTAGGTTGAAAGCGCTCCTTGGCGATTACAGCCTGACGGCTTTGACGCCCGGTGTGATCGCGAATTCAAACCGGCATGGTTTGATGCGATGCGGCGCGCTGAGGTGAGTGGTTTCCGATTTCACGATCTGCGGCATGAGGCGGTCTCCCGGCTGGTTGAGGCCGACCTTGGCGATCAAGAGGCGGCCGCGATCTCCGGTCACAGGTCGAGGCAGATGTTGCGGCGTTATAGCCATCTGCGCGATGAGCCGGATTATCGATTCGTTGCCGCCAGAGTCTGCGGCTGAGCTTCTTCTTGTTGCGAGGCAATCTTTACGGTATACGGTGAAATCATGAATCGGATCCGTCGCAAGATCGTTGCCTGCTTCAGCATTGCCCTGTTGCTCTTTGCGCAGCTTGCGGTGGCGGCTTATGCCTGCCCGAACAACACTGAGCGCATGGATCTCCAGTTGTCGGTGGAGTCGCAGTCGACCCCGAAACCCTGCCACGGCATGGACCACAAGAACCCAAATCTGTGCAAACAATACTGTGATCAATCCGCCCAGTCAGTGGACAGTCGCCTACAGGCCAAGATTGACCTCCCGGTATTGCCCGTCGCCTGGATCGTTTCGTGCGCCGATCTGCGGATGCCGAAGCTACGGTCCACGCCCGTCGAATTGCCGCCCAAGCTCGTCACCCCTCCGCTCTATCTTCATCACTGCAGCTTCCTGATTTAGTCCTACAGCTGACGTAGTCCTTCATCGCCGCGCAGCGCGCGGTAGTGCTTGTCCTAGTGTTCCCTGGAGGCTTCATGTCATCTCCATCACGCGCGCGTGAACACGCGCGCATGCCCATCCGCAGCGTTTACATACCCAACGCGTTAGCTGCCCTGGTTTATCTACTAGCCTGGTCTGCCGGCGCCACGGCGGCAGACACACTCACTCTAGGCGCAGCACAGCGCCATGCAGTCGAACGATCACGCCAGTTGTCAGCGGAGGATTCAGTGGTGATCGCGGCACGGGAAATGGCGGTCGCCGCCGGCCAACTCCCCGATCCGATCCTCAAATTTGGTCTCGACAGTTGGCCAGTCAACGGTCCTCATCGATTCAGTGTCGGCGGCGACGATTTCACGCAAGGTCGCGTCGCCGTGAGTCAGGAGTGGACCCGGGCGGAGAAACGTCAGTTGCGGGCGCAGCGCTTCGAGAGAGAAGGCGAGAAGACCTTGGCGGAAAAGACGGTCACGATCGCCGCGATCGAACGCGCGACCGCAATCGCTTGGCTGGATCGCTATTACGGCGAGGCCATGGCCGCAATCCTCGTCGAACGGCACCAACTAGTCGAACTCGAAATTGCGGCCGCCGACAGCGCTTATCGGGGCGGCCGCGGAAATCAGGCGGATCTCATCGCGGCGCGCAGCGCCCGCGCAGAACTAGCGGATAGTGCCAGTGAAATCGATAGTCGCATCCGGGTGGCTAAAGCAAATCTGGCGCGCTGGGTAGGCCGCCCCGCCGAATTGCCGCTGGGCGGCAAACCGGCGCTGGATTCGGTGCGACTTGATCGACGCACACTCGAAACTCAGCTCCTACACCATCCAGAAATCGCGGTGCTCGTCAAACAGGAAGCACTTGCCGAGACCGAGGCCAAACTTGCGGTGGCGAACACGCGGTCGGATTGGAGCGTTGAACTCGCATACGCCGAGCGCGGTTCGGCGTTCTCAGATTTCGCATCCGTGAGCGTATCGATTCCCCTCCAATGGGACCAGGGACAGCGTCAGGATCGCGAAGTCGCGGCCAGGCTGGCCCTGGTTCAGCAGGCCACTGCCGAGCGCGAAGAGGCACTGCGGGCGCATGTCGGCACAGTGCTCGCTGAGCTGCAGACCTGGGAAAACGGTCGCGAACGGCTCAGCCGTTACGCGCATGAACTCATGCCACTCGCCCACGCCCGCAGCGAAGCCACCTTGGCGGCCTATCGTGGCGATAAGGCCAGTCAAGGTGACGTGTGGCGCGCACGCCGCGATGAAATCGACGTCCGTCTGCGCGCGGTGCAACTCGAAATGGACACCGCACGCCGGTGGGCGCAGCTCAACTTTTTATTCCCGACGGACGAATCGGTGCACCCCGGCGCACCGATTATCGTCAGCGAGGATTCGAAATGAGTGGCAAGGTATCCTTGATGGTGGTGATGGCGATCGGTTTGCTCGGCGGAGGCGGCTATGGTCTGTATAGGGTCGGCATGCAGCATGGCATGCAGATGGGCGCGTCGAGCAGCGCGAGCAATCCAGCAACGCTAAACGGTGCGACAGTCAGTGCGAAGTCCCCCTTGTATTGGCACGACCCGATGTACCCGCAGCAGAAATTCGATAAGCCCGGCAAGTCACCCTTCATGGACATGCAATTGGTACCGGTTTATCCGGAAGGCGATGCAGACCAAGGGCAAGTCAGCATTAGTCCCAGAGTCGCCCAGAATCTCGGGGTGCGCACGGCCAAGGTCGTGCATGGCGTATTGGGCCTCCGGATCGAGGCGGTGGGCAGCGTGGCCTACAACGAACGTGATGTTACGGTCGTCCAGGCGCGCAGCAATGGCTACCTAGAAAAATTGTATGTGCGGGCGACGTTTGACCCCGTCCACCAGGGCCAAGCGCTGGCGGCAATGGTGGTGCCGGAATGGGTCGCGGCGCAGGAGGAATACCTGACTGCGAAGCGACTCACCGCGCTACCAGTAAATCCAGATCTCGGCGGGCTCCTCGACGGCGCGCGACAACGGATGCGACTCGCCGGCATGAGCGACGCGCAGCTGCGGCTCGTCGATACCACTGGTCAGGTGCAGACACGGCTGACCATCACCGCGCCGCGGAGCGGGGTCGTGACCGAACTCGCGGCACGCGAGGGCATGACCGTGATGGCTGGTGCCCCGTTGTTCCGCATCAATGGCCTTGGCACGGTGTGGGTTAACGCTGAGGTCCCGGAAGCGCAAGCCAGCTCGCTCACCGCCGACAACGCGGTGACTGCGCACGCGGCGGCTTATCCCGACCAGACGTTCACCGGTAAAGTCGGCGCGTTGCTGCCAGAGGTTAATCTCGCCACACGGACGCTAAAAGCGCGCATCGAACTCGCCAATCCGCACGCACGCTTGAAGCCCGGCATGTTCGTCACGATAAGTTTCGCGCCGACGGAAAGTGTAGAGAAGGTGCTGGTCCCGACTGAGGCGATCATCCAGACCGGAACCCGCGCAGTCGTGATCGTCACTGACGGTGCCGGCAAATTCGCGCCGGTCGAGGTGGAACTGGGTAGGGAGGCCGGCGGCCAGACGGAAATTCGCCAGGGGCTGACCGCCGATCAAACGGTGGTCGTCTCGGGTCAGTTCCTGATCGATTCCGAAGCGAGTCTCAAAGCGAGCGTCACCAGGATGAGCGAGGTGCCACCCGCGCCTACGATGACGAACGACAGCATGCCGGAGTCCCGCCAATGATTGCGCGCCTCATACGCTGGTCGATCGCAAACCGCTTTCTGGTGTTGCTAGTCACTCTCATGCTCGCGGCCTGGGGCGGGTGGTCATTGACCAAAATCCCGCTCGATGCGATCCCTGATCTCTCCGACGTGCAAGTCATCATTCGCACCACCTTGCCGGGCCAGGCGCCGCAGATCGTGGAGAATCAGGTGACCTATCCACTGACCACGGCGATGTTGTCGGTGCCCGGCGCCAAGACCGTGCGCGGATTTTCATTCTTCGGCGACTCCTATGTGTATGTGATCTTCGAGGATGGTACTGATCTCTATTGGGCGCGTTCGCGGGTGCTCGAATACCTGAACCAGGTGCAGTCCCGGCTGCCGCCCCAGGCCAAGACCGCGCTGGGACCAGACGCCACCGGCGTCGGTTGGGTCTTTGAATACGCGCTAGTCGATAAAAGCGGCAAGCTGGATTTGTCGCAGTTACGTGCGCTGCAGGACTGGTTCCTCAAATACGAATTGAAATCGGTGCGGAATGTCTCGGAGGTCGCGTCGCTCGGGGGCATGGTGCGTCAATATCAAATCGTCCTCGACCCGGACAAGTTGCGCGCCTATGCGATCCCGCTCAATACCGTCGTCGATGCGGTACGTCGCGCGAATCAGGAGACCGGTGGCTCGGTGTTGGAACTGGGCGAAGCCGAGTACATCGTACGCGCTGCGGGCTATCTGGCCTCGCTGGACGACTTTCGCAAGATCCCGCTCACCACCACCGAGGCCGGCGTGAGCGTGCGGCTGGGTGACGTCGCGCGGGTGCAGGTGGGTCCGGAAGCGCGCCGCGGGATTGCGGAACTCGATGGCGAAGGCGAAGTGGTGGGCGGGATCATCGTGATGCGCTCGGGCAAGAACGCACTCAAGACCATCGAAGCGGTGAAGATGAAGCTCGCGCAGCTGCAGTCGAGTCTCCCCGCCGGTGTTGAAGTCGTGACGACTTATGATCGCTCCGACCTCATCAAGCGTGCGATCAGGAATCTGCAAGAAAAGCTGCTTGAGGAATTCATCGTGGTGGCGATCGTCTGCGCCGTCTTCCTGTTTCATCTGCGCTCGGCGTTCGTGGCGATTGTCTCTTTGCCGTTGGGAATTCTGGCGGCGTTTATCGTTATGGATTACCAAGGCGTCAATGCCAATATCATGTCCTTGGGCGGAATCGCCATCGCGGTCGGTGCGATGGTCGATGCGGCGGTGGTGATGATCGAGAACGCGCACAAGAAGCTCGAAGCCTGGCACCACGCGCATCCCGCTGAGGAACTGGTGGGCGAACCCCGCTGGCAAGTCATCGGCGATGCGGCGGTCGAGGTAGGGCCGGCGTTGTTCTTCTCGCTCCTGATCATCGTGCTGTCGTTTATTCCGGTGTTCACCCTCGAAGCGCAGGAGGGGCGCCTGTTCGCGCCACTCGCGTTTACCAAGACCTACACGATGGCCGCGGCGGCGGGTCTCGCGGTGACGCTGATTCCGGTGCTGATGGGGTATTTGATTCGCGGCAGGATCCCAGCGGAACAGGCCAATCCCCTCAATCGCTGGCTTATCGCGGTCTACCGGCCGCTGCTGAATGGCGTGCTGCGCGCGCCGAAGACCACGCTCACGGTCGCAGGGTTGATCGCGCTGGCGACACTCTGGCCCGCGAGTCAGTTGGGCGGTGAATTCATGCCACCGCTCGACGAGGGCGACGTGCTGTACATGCCTTCCGCCCTGCCGGGCATTTCTGCTGGGAAAGTGGCGGAGCTCTTACAGCAGACGGATCGCTTGATTAAAAGTGTTCCGGAAGTGAAGCGGGTGTTCGGCAAAGTCGGGCGCGCCGAGACGGCGACCGATCCGGCGCCTTTGGAGATGTTTGAAACCGCGATCCAGTTCAAACCGCGCGCTCAGTGGCGACCGGGCATGACGCCGGACAAGCTGATCGAAGAACTGGACCGCGTGGTCAAAATACCCGGGCTGTCGAACATCTGGATCCCGCCGATCCGAAACCGCATCGACATGATCGCGACCGGCATCAAAAGTCCGGTGGGCGTGAAGGTCTCCGGTGCGAGCCTGCAGGAAATTGACAAGGTCGCAGCCGCGATCGAAAGGGTGGTAAAACAGGTACCTGGGGTGACGTCCGCACTGGCCGAGCGCCTGACTGGCGGACGCTACATCGATATCAACATCGAGCGCGATGCCGCGGGGCGCTATGGACTGAATATTGCTGATGTCCAAAGCATCATCGCCGCTGCCATCGGCGGTGAAAATATCGGTGAGACGGTCGAAGGCTTACAGCGTTTTCCGATCAACGTGCGCTATCCCCGTGAGATGCGCGATTCGATCGAGAAGCTGCGCGACCTGCCCGTGCTGACTGCGCGCGGCGCACAGATCCGTTTAGGGGATGTGACGACGATTAAAATCACAGACGGACCGCCGATGCTACGGAGCGAGAATTCGCGACTGTCAGGTTGGGTGTACATCGACACCCGCGGGCGCCCACTCAGCTCGGTCGTCCACGACATGCAACGCGCCGTTGCCAGGGAGGTGCTCCTGCCGGCAGGTCTTTCGATTTCGTGGTCCGGCCAATTCGAGTTCCTGGAACGTGCCACCGCGAAACTCAAGGTAGTGGTCCCAGCAACCTTGATGATCATCTTCGTGCTGCTCTATCTCACCTTCCGGCGTTTCGATGAAGCCTTGCTGATCATGACGACCCTGCCATTCGCGCTCATCGGCGGCTTCTGGCTGCTGTGGCTACTCGGTCATAATCTATCGATCGCCTCCGCTGTCGGTTTTATCGCGCTCGCCGGCGTCGCGGCCGAGTTCGGTGTGATCATGTTGTTGTACTTGAAGCAGGCATGGGACGTGCGCCTTGCTGCGGGAGCAAGCAGCGAGGCAGATTTGCTCGACGCCATTCGGGAAGGCGCCGTATTGCGCGTGCGGCCGAAAGCGATGACAGTCGCGGTGATCATCGCCGGGCTTTTGCCAATCATGTTCGGATCGGGCACCGGTTCGGAAGTCATGCAGCGCATCGCGGGCCCAATGGTCGGCGGGATGATCACGGCGCCGCTGCTGTCGATGTTCGTGGTCCCGGCGGCCTATCTGCTCTTACGTCGAGCGCGCAAAGTGCGTGTTGCAATGACCGTCGTTGATCCGGACTCCTGTTCTGCAAAATCATCCATTGGCTGAACGCCATGGTCTTTAGCCACTTGCAGGACTTGCGCTGTAATCGAATCCAGGTTAGATAAAGAGTGTGAATCGAATACGCGTCCTCATCAGCGTGCTTCTCATGTTCGCGCTACCGGTTTCCGGGTTCGCGAGTGTCGGCATGGGCGAGTGTCACAAACATTCCGATTTATCGACGGGTGCCGCTCCGCACCATCACGATTCTCAATCTTTAATCGCAGACTCTCCTCACGCCAGTCATCATCAAGCGCACGGTGCGGGAACCAGCCACGTTGATGGGGCGTCGGGCGATGGTTCAGACTGCCAATGTAATTGCCCGTGCATAGGATTGTGTGCACTGGCTTGCGCGGCAGCGCTCGGACTTCCTTCGCAGATCTCCTTCGGCTTTGATCGCATCCCCATCTCGGACCTTGCTACGGTCGCGCAATTGCGCTTACCGGAGGCACGTCTCAGCACACCTTACCGACCTCCCATCCTCACCATCTCCTGATCGTCGCAGTCCGCGCACGTCGCGGGCGAACCTGAAGAAATTCGGCTACTCCATTGCATTGACTGCGGTGGAACGGTGCGCGTTGGGTTCCCCCGGCTTCCTACTTGCGATCATCAGTTCCCTCGTTCCCGTGATCACAATTCTGTTGGGAGAACCTCATGCCTATCGAGAGAGGGTTATATCGTTGCGTTATCCCGCTGTTCGCAATAACGCTCGCCGGCTGCGCTGCACTGCCCGCCGAGCGCGGCATTGCTGACGTGCAGGCGCTGATAGCTGCGCGCGGCGGCTACCAGTTCACGGCCGCCGATGCCAATACAAGCGCATTAGTGACTGAGAAGTTAAAGGCACCGCTGACAGCCAACGACGTCGTGCAAATTGCCCTGCTGAACAATCCGCGGATGCGCACCGAATACGCGCGACTAGGCGTGGCCAGTGCGGAAGTTTATGACGCTGGGCGCCTCACAAATCCACGCTTTTCCGCCGCGAGCCTCAATTCGAGCGCGACCGGTGCGGCGGACCAAGTGTCTTTCGGACTGGCCCAAAGCTTCACCGATCTCCTCTTGCTGCCCATGCGCAGCCGACTCGCGAAGGGCGAATTCGAACGCGCCAAACAACAAGCCGGTCAGGCGATTCTTGATCTCGTGGCGGAGGTTGAAACGGCCTATTTCAACTTGGTGGGTGCGCAACAGGTGACGGTGATGCGCCGAAAAATTGCGCGCGCCGCCCACGCGGCGGCAGATCTGGCGCAGCGCTTCTTCGCGGCGGGCAACATTAGCGCACGGGAGTTGGCCCAGACACAGGCCGCCGCGAGTACCGCACAACTCAGTGCGCTACAAGCCCGTAGTGAAAGCAACGCGGCACGCCTCACGTTGAACGAATTGCTGGGGTTGGGGACGAACGTAACCGCCTGGCAAACTGGCGACACACTCCCGCTGCCGCTTGAGAGGGAACCCGCCATCCCCGAGTTGCTGATCCTCGCGACGCAGTCACGCCACGATCTCGCAGCGCTGCAACAGGAAGTGGCTTTGCTCACCGACAGTTTGCGAACGACCCGGCGCTATCGCTATGTCGGCGCAATCGAAGTCGGCGTGGAAACCGAGCGCGAAACCGATCGATCACGGATCACCGGGCCAACGTTGTCGCTGGAATTGCCGATCTTCAATCAGGGCGCGGGCAAAGTCGCGCGGGCTGAGGCACTGGTCGAGCAGGCCGAGAGTGCGCTGCACGCGCTGGAACTCAAGGTGGCGAATGCAGTGATGCTTGCCGCGACGAGGGTCGCCGCAGCGCGTGAGCGTGCCGAGCTGCTTCGTACCCGTTTGATCCCCCAGCGCGAGGAGGTCGTCAGACGCACCCAGCAGGAAGTGAGTTTCATGCTGGAAGGTCAGTTCACGCTACTGCTCGTCAAGCAACAGGAGTACGACGCTTATCAAGCCTATCTGGAAGCGCTGCGCGACTACTGGGTCGCACGGACAGCACTTACCCGCGAGGTTGGCACCAGATTGCCCGCTGTCGCAGCAGTCTCCGCCGGAAATGACCACACGCCGAGCGGTGCAACCACCGCAGAAACGCCGCACCCGCCGCCAGCGGTTACGCCCACCGACGCAGCCGCGGACCCCCATCATCAGCACGGAGACCTCCCATGATTTCTCGCCGAACCCTATTGTCTTTGAGCGCACTGGGCGGTCTCGGGAGTGCGCTTGGCCTGAATCGATCCGCCGCGGCTGCGACGCCCCCCCCAGAGCTTGCCAGCTCAAGCCAAGGTACGCACAGGATTTGTGCCGGTACATACCCTCAATGGCTGGACCTTACCGGCGAAGTGGCGCGACGGCGCGAAAGAATTTCATCTGGTCGCAGAGGAGATCGAACATGAGTTTGCGCCCGGCTGTAAGGCCAAATGCTGGGGCTATAACGGCAGCACGCCTGGGCCGACCCTCGAAGCGGTAGAAGGCGATCGCGTGCGGATCTACCTCACCAACGGCCTCGGTGAACCGACTTCTCTGCACTGGCATGGGTTGTATTTGCCGAGTGGTATGGACGGCGTCAGCGGCTTGTCGCAACCGCCTATTCAACCCGGAGAAACGTTTGTCTATGAATTCACGTTGAAGCAGCACGGCACGCACATGTATCACCCGCATGCCGACGAGATGGTGCAGATGGCGGTTGGCATGATGGGGATGTTCATCATTCATCCGCGCGCGGGCGAGCCGCGTCCGATTGATCGCGACTACTGCTTTCTACTCCATAACTGGGCGCTGCATCCGGGCACCTACCGACCCGATCCCTCGATCATGACCGAATTCGATCTGTGGACCATGAACAGCAAAGTCTTCCCGGCGATCGCGCCGTTCGTCGCGCGCACCGGCGAAAGAGTGCGTATCCGCATCGGCAACCTGTCGATGCATGAACACCCGATGCACCTGCATGGGGTGCAGTTTCAGGTGACGGGCGGCGATGGCGGGCGTTGGCCGGAAACCCAATGGCGGCGTGAGGTGACCGAACTCATAGGCGTCGGACAGATGCGTGACATCGAGTTCGTCGCGATCCCCGGCGACTGGGCGTTTCATTGCCATAAATCACATCACACGATGAATGCGATGGGGCATGGCATTCCTAATGTGATTGGCGTCGACCAATCCGGGGTGGAGAAGGACATCCGCGCGATGCTCCCCGGTTATATGGCGATGGGACGAAACGGTATGTCGGAGCATAGCGGGCATCAGGCGATGGGAATGCTGGAGGGTCCGCCGAACACATTACCGATGATGACGGGCGACGGCCCCTTTGGTGCGATCGAAATGGGCGGCATGTTCACCGTCCTCAAAGTTCGCGACGATCTCGCACGAAATGACTTCCGCGATCCGGGCTGGTATGCGAATCCACCAGGCACCGTGGCGCGCTGTGTGAGCAAGGATCCTAACTTCGGTGCGCCGGTGCGACGCGCGACCGCAGCAACGACGGCGCCGTTGCCTGACATGCCCGCGATGCCGGGCATGTCACACGGCCATCACTCGGAATAATTCATTCAGCAAAAATTGGAGACCTTTATGAATCTCTTGAAAACTAGTGCCTTGGTGTTGCTCGCCAGCCTGCTAGGCGCGGGCCTTTTTTTGTATTCCGGTGTCTACGACATCGGTGCCGATGCGCCGCATTCGCGACCGGTATTCACCTTGATGGAAATGTTTCGGGAACGCGCAATCACCGCACATGCCAAAGGCATCACAGTGCCCCCGTTGGATGATCCCGCCTTGCTCGCGGAGGGCGCGGAACATTACGCCGCGATGTGCAGCGGTTGCCACCTCGCACCCGGGAAGTCGAATACGGAGCTTCGCGCGGGTCTCTATCCGCAACCCCCCAATTTTTCCGAACACGCGCGCGCCGATGCAGCCGAGGCATTCTGGGTGATTAAGCACGGCATCAAGATGACGGCAATGCCGGCGTGGGGCACCAGCCACACCGATCAGGCAATTTGGGGATTGGTCGCCTTCGTGCGCCAATTACCTGAGCTCTCGCCGGCACGCTACCAACAACTCACCGACGCGAGTGACAACCACGCGCCTCATGATGCTGCCGCGCATGAGGCGGACGGCGACGAGCACGAGCACGAGCATGCGCATCGAGATCACGACGCCGCCCAAGAATCCCCCACTGAGGCAACGCCGCCCAGTCATTGATAACTGAAAATTTACTTTCTCAGTGCAGACATCATTGACGAAAAACCCTTGCAGGAATTGATTTCGATCAACTCATTGGGGATAGCGACATGACTAAAATCCTGCGCGCACTTTGCGCTATTACTACACTTCAATTCATGGTCTTTGCGTTACCGGCGCTCCACGCAGGATCTGCGCAAGCGACGGAGCCGGATTCTGATGTCGCGACCGCGATCGAAGCGGCATCAACTAAGGCAGATCATGAAAAAATTGCTGCGTATTTCGAAACTGAGGCGAGCGACTTCGAGGCGAAGGTCGCCCAGCATCGAAGGATGTCGAAGGCGTATCAGCATAGTGGCCATCTAAGAGCGTTCAGCACTCGCATGCGCGCACATTGCGCCAAGTTCATCAAAATTTACGAAGCCGCCGCAACGGAAATCCGTGAAATGTCGAAATCTCATCGACAATTGGCTGAAAAGGCGCCGCAATGAACAACGCAGTCGACAGTTCGCCGCTGGACACCAAGAGCCATTGGTTCTTGTCACGAGGGTCGCTCGTCGCATGGCAGTGGCCACCCGTTACACACCCTGTTGCGCAGCAAAGGAAATTCTCATTTCGATATATTCCATATCCTGGGCAACGTATTCATTCTGGGTGGCTTGCTGATTCTTTCCTATGCCTGGCAGACGTTATGGCAAGCACAGCGCAGGCATCAGTTCGCCCGTACTGGCCTCTACGCCTGGGTGCGACATCCCCAGTACGTGGGGTTTATCTTGATCATGTTTGGATTTCTATTGCAGTGGCCAACGCTGCTGACGCTCGCAATGTTTCCTGTCCTTACCTTCATGTACGTACGCCTGGCCGTGGCCGAAGAGCGGCAGGCAGAGGCCGAATTTGGCGACGATTATCGGCGCTGGGCCGGCCTCACGCCGCGATTTGTACCGCGTTTCCTAGGGCGCAATGCGCATACTCGGCCCCACCTACCCGGCAGCTCGTGAATTAACGCCGCGTGCAGGGCGCTAGCAGGCCAGCTTGCCCGAGCAAAGGGGCACGACACGCGGGTTAGTCAGTCTTGGTGTCTTCCCGCGACAATTGCGGCGCGGTTCCCGGTTGTGTTCGCGAACGAACAGAACCCGTCTCGGGAAAGCGTGATGATGTTACACATCATGAGATGCGGAAGAATCCGTTCTCGGAGTGGTTGGCCATGCTGCTCACACACTCCTGCGCCTTCGTGGTCCTAACCAAATATTCACGACTATGAAATGCCCCTGGTTGAACGACAGAAAATTTCATCAATCTCTGCAATTCGGCCGTCCTTTTTATATCAGCGTTACGTTTAGCTTCCCGGAGTAATCCAGTGCGTAAATTATGGTCGGTTCTCACTGTGCTGGTGACGCTAAGCGTGGCCGGCTGTGGCTACAACACCTTACAAAGTAACGACGAACAAATTAAAGCGAGCTGGTCTGAGGTCGTGAACCAGTACCAGCGTCGCGCGGATCTGGTGCCCAATTTGGTGAATACGGTGAAGGGTTTTGCGGCACAGGAAAAAGCCGTGTTACTCGGGGTTACGAATGCCCGCGCCAAAGTCGGCGGCCTTCGAGCGACGCCGGAAGTCCTCAATAATCCGGAAGCGTTTGCCGCGTTTCAGGCCGCCCAGGGTGAGCTATCGGGCGCGCTGTCCAGGTTGCTGGTAGTGTCGGAGAACTATCCACAGTTGAAATCAGACGCCAATTTCCGCGATCTGCAGGCCCAGCTGGAGGGCACCGAAAACCGTATTACGGTCGCGCGCAACCGCTATATCAAGTCGGTACAGGAATACAACGTGACGGTACGCTCGTTTCCCTCCAATCTCACGGCAAAAGTATTCGGATACCAAGCGAAGCCCAACTTCGCGGTAGAAAACGAAAGTGCAGTCTCTAAGCCGCCCACCGTAGATTTCGGACCGGCAGATTCCAAACTCGAAAGTGAGGCTCAAGGAGTCGCCAAGTGATCGCGATGAAAACGACCGGGAGGTCATTGCTCGCAATAATCTTTTGCTGGTCGTTCATCGCTGGCGCACAAATCGCGATCCCGCCCTTGGCCGGACGCATCACTGACCAGACCAGCACGCTCAGCACCGAGCAGAAAGCGGTTTTGGAGCAGACCCTACAAGCGTTTGAGACCAATAAAGGCAGTCAGCTCGCAGTCCTCATAGTGCCCACCACGGCGCCGGAAACGATCGAGCAATATGCTTTACGCGTGGCAGAGCAATGGAAGTTAGGCCGCAACAAAATAGATGATGGTGCGCTCCTGATCATCGCCAAGACTGACCGCGCGCTGCGCATTGAAGTGGGATACGGCTTAGAAGGCGCGCTGAATGACGCCACCAGCAAGCGCATTATCAGCGAGATTATGACGCCGCGCTTCAAGCAAGGAGATTTCTACGGCGGCATTACGGCTGGGATCGATCAGATCATCCGCGTTGTGGAGGGTGAGCCGTTGCCGGCACCCACCCAAGCACGCGCCGGCGGCGCTGCAGAGTTTCAGCAGTATGTTCCCGTGCTGTTTATTCTTGCACTTGTGGTCGGTGGGGTGCTGCGTGCCGCGTTGGGCAGATTTCCCGGGGCACTCGCGACGGGTGGTACGGTGGCCGGGGTCGCTTGGTTATTGGCCGGCGCGATATCTATCGCGTTGGTCGCGGGTATGGCCGCGCTGCTGTTCACGTTGCTTGGCGGTGGCCTGGGCGGCATGGGGCTTGGACGGCATGGTGGAGGATTTGGCACCGGAGGTTATGGTGGCGGTGGCTTCGGTGGCGGAGGTGGTGGTTTCGGTGGTGGCGGCGCGTCCGGTCGCTGGTAACCATGGAAATCAAGCGCATTTTGAGCCATCTTGTGACAACCCACTGGCAGGTCAACCGGGCATTCCCCCACGCCACGTTGAGCGCGATTGAGCAAGCGATCAAGGCAAGCGAGACCGCACACGTCGGAGAGATCCGCTTCGCGGTGGAAGGTGCATTACCCAGCACACTGCTTTTCAAAGGTCAGTCTGCACGCGAACGCGCTATCGAGATATTTTCACAATTGCGGATATGGGATACCGAACACAATAACGGCGTGCTGATTTATCTGTTACTCGCCGACCGCGACGTTGAGATTGTTGCCGATCGCAGCATTCATGCAAAAGTGGGCTTGGCAGAATGGGAGAAGATATGCCGCACAATGGAAACCGCGTTTAAGCACAGGGACTACGAAGGTGGCGTGGTCAGCGGCATTCAGGCAGTCACGCGGCACTTGATCGGAAATTTTCCCGCTATCAGTACTCGCCAGAATGAATTACCGGACGCCCCCGTGGTGCTGGAGCACCACCAGTCTTGTCAGGCTGTCGCATTGGTCGTCACCACTTGAAGGCGAATTTATGCGTCCCTTTTACTTCCTTCGTTCAAACGGCAACTTGGAAATTCATCAGATCACGTCAGCGAACTACTTGCCGGATCGCAACGGCTGCCCTTCAACGCCTTACGCTCGTGATCAATGCAAAAAGTCTCGCCCGATTCTCGCTATCCCGTGGCGTGATTGCAGATGAGCGCAGCGCGAATTCCCGCGCAGAGCGGCGGCAACCCCTACGCCTTACGTTGCGGGAGCACACCCAGCAATGTGCTGCGCATGGGGCTCTGGTCGGCGCTCGCCTTCGTGCTGAATCTGACTTGGGAATTCAGCCATGTCGGGCTGTACACGATAGGGAGGGACGCTGACAGTCTGCGTATCACGCGAGCGGTGGTTCATTGCTCCCTGGGTGACGTAGTGATTGCGCTCGCGATGTTCGCACTGGCTGGTATCGCGCTCTGGCGCGTGGATTGGCCAATGTCGCGGCCGCGGACCGGTGGCATAATTGCGGTGATCAGCGCGCTGGCGATTACCATTTGGAGTGAGTGGTACAACGTCTATCGCACGGGCGCCTGGAGCTATACGCCGGACATGCCAACCATTTACGGGATTGGTCTTTCCCCCCTGCTGCAGTGGCTGATC
This sequence comes from Klebsiella pneumoniae, assembly GCA_945861225.1. Classification (GTDB taxonomy): domain Bacteria; phylum Pseudomonadota; class Gammaproteobacteria; genus CAIKBL01. The sequence goes on along the minus strand of CAMATU010000003.1, from coordinate 20,344 downwards.
ATTCCACCGATGTTAGTGGTGGCTTACAGCACGCTTCTACCAGTCTTGAGCAGAATATTCTGGGCGCAACCAGCAGACCCCATACGTGAATCAACGCGACACCGGCGGTCATGAACAAGGATGCAAAATTTTCTTGCGCACCTGGATTACCATCACGTCACGATTCGCAGAATTATTTTCGTGCCCGACACACCGCAAGTGAAACCCTAAAGAAATCGAGGTCGAATGATGGCAACTGATCCGGTGTGTGGCATGCAGGTCGACGAACGAACCGCGGCAGGTACCAGTGTATTCGCGGGGCGCAATTATTTTTTTTGCTCGATTGGTTGCAAACAGAAATTCGAGGCGAAGCCGGCCGCCTACCCTGGCACGTCGCCGGTGGTTAACTCCAAGCCGCCTGGGCACGGGCATCCCGATCTGCAAACAGCGCAGGTGTCGCCGGCTAGCGTCCCTGGCCAACCTGTCGGCGCGGGCGCGTTACCGGTGGGAACTGTCTATACCTGTCCGATGCATCCAGAAATCGTGCGCAATGTATCAGGCGATTGCCCGATCTGCGGCATGGCGCTCGTGGCGATCGCCGGCACCGGCGCCGGCCAAGTCGACGATTCCGAGTTGCGCGATCTCGCGCGACGGTTGTGGGTCGGCGTCGCGCTATCGATCCCGCTCGTGGTGCTGGCGATGTCGCCGATGCTTGGGTTTCATGAGTTATTCGGCCTGCAACCACGGTCGCGCGGCTGGCTCGAATTTTTGCTGGGCACACCGGTAGTGCTGTGGGTTGGCTGGCCGATGCTCCGCAAATTCTGGTTCTCGCTCGTGCACCGCGCGCTCAACATGTACACGCTAATCGGCCTCGGGGTGGGACTTGCCTATGGGTTTAGCCTCGCTGCGGTGCTCGTGCCTGGTTGGTTTCCGTTGGAGTTCCGCGCGCACGGCGCGGTAGGCACGTATTTCGAGGCAGCGGCGGTGATCGTGACCCTGGTGACTCTCGGGGACTTCCTGCAGCTGCGGGCGCTGGGACAGACCAGTCAGGCGATTCAACAATTGCTGAAGCTCGCGCCGAACCTCGCGTGGCGTTTGCGTGACGACGGTAGCGAGGAACAGGTGCCGCTGGAGACGGTCACTGTCGGCAATCGGTTGCGGGTGAAGCCGGGCGAGAAGATTCCAGTGGATGGGTTGGTGCTCGAAGGCAGCAGCAGAGTCGATGAGTCGATGATCACGGGCGAACCCGTGCCAGTGGCGAAGGCCACGGGCGGCAAGGTGACCGGCGCCACCGTCAATGGCAATGGGTCATTGATCATTCGCGCCGAGCGCGTGGGAGCGGATACGCTGCTGGCACGGATCGTCAAGATGGTGGGCGAGGCACAGCGCACGCGCGCACCGATCCAACGGCTCGCCGACATCATTGCGGCGTACTTCGTGCAGAGTGTGGTGGCCATCGCCATCCTCACTGCACTCGCGTGGGGGATTTTTGGCCCGGAACCTAGGTTTACCTACGCGTTCCTGAATGCCATTGCCGTGTTGATCATTGCCTGCCCCTGTGCCGTCGGTCTCGCGACGCCTATCTCGATGACGGTCGCGATGGGGCAGGGCGCGCGCGCCGGCATCCTGTTTCGGAATGCCGAGGCGATTGAGCGCATGCGGGATATCGACACGGTAGTGGTGGACAAGACAGGAACCCTAACCTTGGGTCATCCCGCGCTGACGGATTTCGTCGCCGAAGGCATGCCGGAAAATGAAGCGCTCGCGCTGGTCGCAGCCGTAGAACAGCTTTCCGAGCACCCGATCGGGATTGCGCTCGTCGAAGGTGCCAAGGCGCGCGGCGTGACGTTGCAGTCAGCTGGCGCCTTCGACGCGGTCAACGGCTTGGGCGTGGAAGCAGAGGTTGGTGGTAGGCGTGTGCTCGTAGGAAGCCCCGGCTTTCTCGCCCAACGCGGGGTCGCTACGCAACCCTTCGAAGCGCGCGCAGAAGCGTGGCGTGCACAAGCCAAAACCGTGGTGTTTTTCGCAGTCAATGGCACTGCCACTGGCATCGCAGCGGTGGCCGATCCCATCAAGGAGAGTACGGCAGAGGCCATCGCGGCGCTCAAACAGACCGGCGTGCGCATGGTGATGCTCACCGGTGATTCGCGCAGCACCGCTGAAGTCGTTGCGCGACAACTCGGGATACAGGAAGTGCTGGCAGAAGTGCTGCCGGAGGACAAGGCGGGGCATATAAAACGCTTGCAGACGGAAGGCCGCAAGGTCGCGATGGCGGGCGACGGCATCAACGATGCCCCAGCGTTGGCGCAAGCCGACGTCGGCATCGCCATGGGCACCGGTACTGATGTCGCGATGGAAAGCGCCAGTGTGACCTTAGTCAAGGGCGACTTGCGCGGCATTGCGCGAGCCGCCGTGCTGTCACGCGCGACGATGCGCAATATCCGGCAGAATCTCGCGTTCGCATTTGGTTACAACGCGCTGGGGATCCCGTTGGCGGCGGGCGTGCTTTATCCCGCTTTCGGTTGGCTGCTGTCGCCGATTTTTGCCGGCGCCGCCATGGCGCTGAGCTCCGTGTCCGTGATCACTAATGCGTTGCGGCTTAATCGCGTCAAGATGTGAACCAAGCGCAAGAACTTTCACTGCTCGTCTGTGCGTGCGATAACGCACCGACACCATCCGCCGTTACGTCCAAAATTTTCTCCCATTTCGGGAAACGCTGATAACTGATCGGGATCAGTAAACATTCGAACATCCGGAACGACCGCATGTACTTATCCTATTCTCTGAATTCCAGCCATTTTCTGACTTAAAAAAGGAACCGAACGATGAACAAGTTGATTGCCACACTTTACACCGCAGCGCTGATCGGCGCGGCGGCGACCGCTACCGCCATGGACGGTATGAAAGACGGCTGCCCGGGAATGCACATGAAGGGGATGTCCATGAAAATGATGGACACCAACCAGGACGGCATGATTTCCGAGACTGAATCCATGAATCATCACAAAATAATGTGGGGGAAGATGAAGAAGAACAAGGACGGGATGGTGATGATGAAGGACATGAACATGAAGGGTATGGGAATGATGCAACATGACGGTAAAGGCACCATGGAGCCGATGCATCAATAGCTCGACCAAAACGCTGGGGAAGTCTTCAAGACGCCTGGGTGCGGCAAGCACGATTAGCCGAGGATCGTGATCCTCAAGTCGCACCCGAGATAGCTCGTCGCAGATTCGATCCTCACTCCTTGATGCGAATAATCGTATCAACAAACTCTCTAAGGGCCGCCAGCAGGGCGAGTGGTCATGACGATGATGTGCGTCCGGGACGTGGGCGTGCGTATGCGTTAGCACAGGATGCTGATGCCAGTGCGCATGCCGGATCGCGGCTTGAGTGTCTGACAGATGCTGATGCAGATGATGTTCATCGTGTTCGTGATCATGCGCGTGTGTGCCATGAACTCATGGGTATGCGCGTGACCGTGGCGCTCGGTGAGGTGCAGCCAGACGCCCACCAGCATCAAGGCTCCCGCGATAAGCAAGCGATTGGTGACCGATTCTCCTAGCAGTGGGATTGCGAGCAGCGTGCCAAAAAACGGCGCGAGCGAGAAATGTGGCTTAACGGGAGTGACCAGGGCGCCGATGTTCGCGAAACAGATCATTCTGGGACTCACTTCACGATGACTCTGATCCGAGCGGAGATATCGACTGATGATACGCTAAGCGCTAAACCTTCTCCGCGTTAAACATAAGAAATCGATTCTGCGACCCATCGTCCAGACTTGGTTCATGTTCCAGCAGATCACGGATTGAATCCCATAATGCACAACTCTGTATGTACCATATCGAACTGATATCCCTCAAAGCGCGGGCTATCGTTTGCCACAACACAAGAGAGAAGTGGGTAAGGTACCGAACATGCGTTTGCCAGCGATCAAGAAATCCCTGACCGTTTTGTTTCCTCGACGGCGAGGCCGTGGGCAGCCACCGAAGCCGGGAAAAATAAACGGGTCCCGGAGGCTCCTGCATGCGGTCTGAAATTGTTCCTTACGTTGGAGCACTCTGAAATGCCGGATCTGACCGCGCACGCAGTGCCGGCAGGCTGTGGCAACAGTTGCCAGTCAGCGACGTCGGTCGAAGAACTCAACCGCACATGCTACTGCCTCAGCCTCGACGAACAGGCATTGCGCCGCAGCCTCGAAGCAGACCTCGGTGCGCGCGACCTGTCGCGTGCCATGCTCGAGACCCATCCACATCTTTTCGCGTCCGTGCCGATGTTCGTGTCACGTGAGCATCTCATACAGATGGCGCGCGTGATCGGCGCGGTGGAAGCCGTCGTCGCCACACCGAAGTTCCGCGGTGCGGCGCTGGCCTGGGCGCCGGACATCGCGCGTTACGATCCGGGTTCACGCGGTGGACTCCTGGGCTACGATTTTCACTTGGCCGTGACGGGGCCGCAACTCATCGAGATTAATACGAATCCCGGTGGCGCGTTACTCAACACGGTAGTGGGGCGGGCGCATCGATCCTGTTGCGCCGAGGTGACCGGACTGGCAATGGCGCCGATGGAAGCGGACGCCATCGAGGAAGCGCTGTTCGAGGATTTCATGACGGAGTGGCGTCTGCAGCGCGGCGACGCTCCGTTGAGATCGATCGCGATTGTCGATGAGACGCCTGTGCAGCAATACCTCTACCCCGAGTTTCTGTTGTATCGGCATCTGTTCGACCGGCATGGTATCGCGGTGACGATCTGCGATCCGCGCGAGCTTACCCGCAAAGATGCGCAGTTGTGGCATGACCGCCAGCCCATCGACTTCGTCTATAACCGGTTGACCGATTTCGCGCTGGCGCAGCCGGCGCAGGTGGCGCTGAAGCTCGCCTACCTGGCCCACGAAGTGGTGGTGAGCCCGCATCCACGCGCACATGCGCTCTATGCCGATAAGCGCAACCTCACCCTGCTCTGCGACGAGAGATTCTTACACGAGACGGGCGCCGCTGAGGCCGACATCTCCACGTTACTCGCCGCGATCCCGCATACGGAGATCATGACGGACGAGAACAGGGACGCCTTGTGGGCGCAGCGACGCGCGCGCTTCTTCAAACCCGCCACGGGCTACGGCAGCAAGGCGGCCTATCGCGGCGACAAACTTACCAAACGGGTGTGGGAGGAAATGACAAAAGGTACCTATGTCGCGCAGGCGCTGGTCGCGCCCAGTGAGCGGCGAGTTGCCGACACCGAGATCACGGCCCTGAAAGCCGACGTTCGCAACTATGCCTACGCCGGGGTGGTCAAGCTCGTTGCGGCGCGTTTGTATCAGGGGCAGACCACGAACTTCAGAACGCCTGGTGGAGGCTTCGCGCCGGTATTTACCGACATGCTATGACCTGGACTTAGGCTATCCGTAATTTGCGTATCGTTATGGGCCACGGACGGCGAACCGCTTCAATTCAGGCATTTTATCTTCATGTAGCGCTCATGATTTGGCCACCGAGATCTGTCTGTGCGTGGTAGCGTACAGACCAGCGATCCGCACACGCGCACGGTGTCAACCCGTGCGCTTGGACCGACTAAAGGTTCATCTTCAGGCCTTGCGGGGCATTGCGATAAGTTGATCGCGCATGAGAAAGAGGCCGAGAGCGATCTTCTTGAACTTGCGAAATTGCACCGGCAATTAGCGACAGAGGCGGCGAAGTAAAATCGCCACTCGTTGCTTTCTGAGCCCGTGGAGTCCTCGGGTTTTTATCGCATAACGAGACCTAGGGACTTCGACAGGGTAAGGATTTCAAAACCAGAGGCGCACCCCAAACACCACCGCGAGATCGTCAGCACGTTCTCCACTACGTCGCGCGATGTCGGCGGTGTCGCCAAACCGGTTCAGCCAATGGATGCCAATATATGGCGCAAACTCGCGCCTGATTTCATAGCGCAAGCGCACGCCTAGCCCAAGACTGTTGACCCCGTCTCCCACGTCGAATTTTTCAGCCGCTTGCACCGCAGCCTCGAAGTCCAGGCGCGGCTGGAGAATGAGTCGCTGGGTGAGCAGCACCTCGTAGGTCGCCGAGAGACGCGCGGAAACATCGCCGTCATCGCTGATGAACAAGGCGGGTTCAACCTCGAACCGGTAAGGCGCCAGTCCTTGCATGCCAATCACAGCGAAGCCGCGCGAGCGGTCAAAGCCGGCGCCCGAGAATTGGTCATAGCGCAAGCCCACCTGGAAATCCCAAAAGGGCGCGAGCAACCGGCTGTAAAGCAATTGTACTTCCGCCTCGCCGCCGCGCTCGCCACCTGTGCGCCATTCGCCTTCCGTCTTCATCCACAGCCGGTGGTAGTCACCGCCATACCAGCCCTGCACATCCCAGCGCGCGGTGTCGGAGGCATCGCGTTCCATCCGGTATTCGAGTTGATCAACGAGCAGGTAGCCAAACCGCTGACTGTCTTCGATTGGTACGGGCCAATCATTGTCATGCGGGCCCTGATGCGCCGGAGCCGGCTCCGCCAGTGCCCGAGATCTTTTACCGTGTTTTTCCGATCTTCCATTACGAACTTGACCGCTGCGATTGGATCCGGCAGATAGAGTGCTGGATGCTTTGCCTCATAAGCCTCAACCACGGTCACCCAGATGTCTAGTCTGTCGCCTTAGGGCGTGCTGCGTTTGGCCCCATCATCTGTTCGATTATTTTCAATGCCGCGGCGTAATCGCGCTGGGTTCTAGAAGGTTCAATTTCCATTGCATTTCTTCGCGATTCGGTGTGCAAATTTCAGGGCGGTCCCGCTTTAAGCTAGAGTAGCCTAGTGCCGAGCTCTGATGAAATCATCATTTCTGTAAAGACGCCACTTGGGTTCGTCGTCACCGTCGACGCGCGCCGATGGGATTTGATAACTTCCATCAAGCACCCCGTGATGGTGGGAAAAAAGCATGAAATCGATACGGTTCTGAGAGACCCAGACGAAATCAGGCGGAGCCGGTCGGACCCTGATGTGCTACTTTTCTACAAGCAGGCACGCGAAAAGCGCTGGCACTGTGCGGTCGTCAAGCAGAACGGCGACAAAGCGTTCTTGATCACGGCCTACCCGACTGATGCGATTAAGGAAGGATTACGAACATGGCCGAGCTGAAAGTCTTCCATGATAGGGTCGGTGCGACGCTCACCGTTTGGTTCGCTGAATCCGATGATGAAGTCATCTGCGAAGAAACCGGCGACGAAGTGATACTGATGAAGAACAAGCTCGGTCAAGTCATCGGCTTCGAGAAGCTCAATTACGTCGTCCAGGATCGCGATTCGCTAAGAGTCGCCGTTGAATCTGCGCCGGTTTGAGATAGCTCCACCGGTCATCGGAAAGCCTGTAATTGCGACTGCGGGATTTTTGCGGGGATTGGTCCTGCGAAGTCCAGCATTTCTGGGCATTTTTGCAAAGAACGCCCCGATAAATAGTTAACTAAAACAATTTCTTAGATTTCGCGTTGCGAACTTCGAACCAGGTGGTCGGAGGTTCGAGTCCTTCTGGGCGCGCCAACTAGCCTTCGAATATCAAGCGGTTACCGAGGTTGCGGTGGCCACTTTCATGCTTCAGACCGACTGTCACGCGGATTCGCTTCCACGCGCTGTTGTTCATTTTCGTGACGGGATGACCGCGGTATGAAAACACGTGCGAGGGATGGATCCCGCGCATGCTTTCGATTACAGACTTCGCCACCCGACCTGCGCGACGTGGCGCGCGGCAACGATGCGCAGCGCAACTTCCGTGTCTTCGGACCCGACGAAACCGTGTCCAACGGCCTGGCGGCGATCTTCGCAGCCACCGCCCGTCAGTGGGATGCTGCCACCGCCCCTGGCGACCAGTGGCTGGCGCCGCGCGGCCGCGTGATGGAGATGCTCAGTGAGCACCAGTGCGAGGGCTGGCTGGAGGGCTATCTGCTTACTGGCCGGCACGGCCTGTTCAACTGCTATGAGGCCTTTATCCACATCGTCGACTCGATGTTCAACCAGCACGCCAAGTGGCTGAAGGTCAGTGCGCAACTGCCCTGGCGGCGCAAAATCGCGTCGCTGAATTATCTGCTGGCCTCGCACGTCTGGCGCCAGGACCCGGGTTTCATCGACCATGTGGTCAACAAGAAGGCCGCTGTCGTGCGGGTCTATCTGCCACCCGACGCCAACTGCCTGCTGTCGGTGATGGACCATTGCCTGCGCAGCCGCCACTACGTCAACCTCGTGATCGCTGGCAAGCACCCGGCGCCGCAGGCATCGGTATCTGGCACTGGGCGGGCAACGAGTTGGGCGGCTCCGCGCCGCAGCTTGATCCTGATGTGGTCATGGCCTGCTGCGGCGACGTACCCACGCTCGAGACACTCGCCGCCGTTTCGATCCTGCGCGCAGAACTGCCCGGCTTACGCATCCGGGTCGTGAACGTCGTCGACCTCATGAAACTCGAGCCGCAGTCCGAGCACCCGCACGGCTTGAGCGATACGGATTTCGACGCGCTGTTCACCCGCAACAAGCCGGCCATCTTCGCCTTTCACGCCTACCCCTGGTTGATCCATCGGCTGACTTACCGGCGCACCACTACGTAATGATCGACGATAAGCTGCGCATTTTGACGGCTATGAAGGACATCTGGCGCGAGCGCCTGACCACCGTATTTCCGCGCCACGGACATTACGCACTGGACGCGCGCAAGCTCGCTGCCTATCCGCCGGCCGATCTGTGCATCGATTGCATCGGCGATCTGCTCGAATTCGATTTTTCCCGCCGGCCTGCCGGCGTGAAGTGGATCACACGTGAGCGACCGAAGATCGATCGCATCGCCTATCCGTGGTTGATCACCCGATTTATCGATGATGAGCCCACGTTTCTCTATGTGCGCGGCGCCGATACCTCGCGACTTGATCTCGCGCCACAAGCCGCCGGCCTTTATGCAGTCTCGCTTGGGCTGTCCGCTGTCATTGCCGACGATCAGCAGATGCTTCAGCACGGTATCGTGATCTACGACGCGCTCTACGCATGGTGCAAGAACTGCCAGAGTGAAATACACGGCTGGCCACCCGATTGATCACAGATGTTTCAAAACGATGCGAGCGCCCCGCTCATTGTTCTGATCAGCGAAGGAGCAGTCGTTGAACAGCGCGGCTTAGCAGTTCGTTAGGGCCGCTCCACGCGTCGGTCGGTGTGCTTCTTGGCATTCTTGATAAAACCGGCGTCGAAAGTCTTGAGAATGTCTTGGTCTTTGCTCAGCGCAAGATGAAATGCATCGGCAAAGTCAAAGCCGGCCTCATGCCAGTCAATTGCTTGGGCAACCAGTTGCCCATCATTCACCGTTACGTTGTGCAGGCCGCAAATCCGCCGGAAGGCAGTGCATATGTCTGCGGGGCTCAGATCAAAAGCGGCGCGTAAGACCCATTCGGTTTCGAGCAGCACTGTATCGGGTATGAATAGGTCCTCGGAAGCAAAGAGCTTTTGGCTGGCCTTGCTCTGTACCGGGTTGTCACTTACCAGCAGCCGCACCAGGACATTGGTATCAATTGCTATCACGCCACTTCCTCCGCATGTCCTGGACCAGTGCGGCTTCAATTTCTTCGTCGGTCTTGGCGGCAACCTTGCCTTTGAACATACCAGAGACCTCAGAGAGATCAGAGGGGGCAAAGGGAGCCTTGGGCTTCAGCAATAGCCCGTCCCCGGTATCTATCACCATGAGTTCAAGACCAGCTTCCCAGTGGTGGGTACTCCGAAACGCCTTGGGTATGATCACCTGGCCTTTGCTGGAGAGCTTGGTGGTTTCCATGAGGCGCTCCTAAGGTAAGACGAAGGTAAGACTATGCCTGCAGGGGCTGGCCTGTCAAACCGAGCGGGCGCTCAGGCTGTACGAAAATCGCTTACGGGATCGGCAGTGGCTTGCGTTGGATCGACCAACGCTCGCTGATATCTTTCCGCTTCACTATCCCGCGCGCACCGTTACCGGCACGCCGTTCAACGCCGCATTGCCAGACACTGCGTCGAGCCAATGCTCGTCGGTGAGATCATTTGCGCTGACGCCGGCATGTTGGGTGGCGATCGTTAAACGCACGCCTTCGCGCCCATGCCCCCAACCATGCGGCAGCGACACGCTACCTGGCATCATCTCCTCAGTGGCGAGCACAATGATGCGTACTTCGCCAACCCGCGACCGCACGGTGACTTCCTGTCCGTCACGCAAACCTCGCGCAGCGAGATCGCGCGGGTGCATTAGTAGCTGATCGCGCCGCGGCCCTTTCACCAGGCGCCGGCTGTTGTGCAGCCAGGAGTTGTTGCTGCGGAGATGGCGACGGCCAATGAGCGACAGTACTTCCGGATCCGGCGCGCTGGCTAGGGTCTGCTGGAGTCTCGTAATTTCTCCAGGGATTGCTTGTGGCACACAATCGATCTTCCCGTCTGCCGTGCACAGGCGCTCAAGCAAGGAGGGCCGCAGGGGCCCGAGATCGATGCCATGCGGTGCGTCTTGCAGACGTTTGAGGCTGAGCGGTGCCGCGCCGCCACTGGCCGCGCCATAGGGTCCGTCCTGCAGGAAGGTGTCCAGCATCTCGGCAGGGGTTGCGATCGCGGCAACGGATTCACCGGTCACCCGGGCGTGCGCTTGCGCGAGGCCAATGAAGATTTCCCAGTCGTGCAAGGCGTCAGCGGGTTTCGGCAATATTGCCGGGTTATAGCGCGCGGTATTGCGGACTGCGAATTTGTGAAAGGCGAGGTCGTAATGATCGTGTTCGAGGGGACTGGTGGGCGGCAGAATGAGATGCGCATGGCGCGTGGTCTCATTCACGTAGAAATCGATCGCGACCATGAAATCGAGGCCTGTTAACGCCTGGTCGAGCTGGCGACCATTGGGGGTCGATAACACCGGGTTACCGGCCACCGTCACCAGTGCGCGCACCTGACCTGCGCCGGGGGTCAGCATCTCTTCTGCACAAGCAGCGACAGGAAACTCGCCGCTGAACTCCGGATAGCCGTTCACCCGGCTGTGACGGCGCGCAAAGCTGCCGCGCTGGTGATTGTCGGGACCCGCGCACAGCGCCGCGGTGTGGGTCAGGAGCGTACCGCCCTCACGATCAAGATTACCCGTCACCAGATTCAGGATCTGGATGGCCCACTGGCACAAGGTGCCGAAGCGTTGCGTCGATACCCCCATGCGGCCGTGACACGCGGCCGCGGGTGCAGCAGAAAAATCACGCGCGAGCTGGCGGATGATCGGCGCATCGATGCCGGTAGAGGCGGCCGCGAACTCCAGGGTAAAGGGTTCGAGCAGCCCGCGTAGCGTTTCGAGATTCACTACGTGCTGCGTGAGCGCACCCAAATCCACCCGTTGTTCGTCGAACAGCACGCGCAACATGGCGAGCAGCAGCACCGCATCAGTGCCGGGCCGGATGAAGTGATGCGCGTCAGCCACTTCGGCGGTCTCCGTGCGTCGTGGATCGATCACTACCAATTTCCCGCCGCGCGAGCGCAGCGCTTTCAACCGCCCGCGAAAATCCGGCACGGTCATGATGCTGCCGTTCGAGACCAGCGGGTTATAACCGAGTATTAGAAAATGCTGCGTGCGATCAATATCAGGGATCGGTTGCAGGAATTGATGACCGTACAGCCATAGGCACACGAGATGGTGCGGCAACTGGTCCACCGAGGTCGCCGAAAAATGATTGCGCGTCCCCAGGCGTTTCAGGAAATAATTGCTATGCGTAAGCAGTCCCCAGTTATGCACGGTCGGGTTACCGCGATAAATGGCTACCGCATCCGCGCCATGTTGTGCGCGCACCGCGTGCAGCCGCTCGGCGGCCAGCGTGAAGGCTTCGTCCCAGCCAATTTCGCGCCAGCGAGTGCCCTCGCGCAGCATGGGGCGGCGCAGGCGATCAGGATCTTCCTGCAGATCCGCCAGCGCAGTGGCCTTAGGACAGACGAAGCCACGGCTGAGGGGATCGGCCGCGTCACCGCGAATTCGCGTCACTTGCGAATCGTCGAGCGTGATCTCGAGGCCACAGATGGCCTCACACAAATTGCAGGCGCGGAAGTGGGTGGTGCGAGTCATTAGATGCCTTCCCAGCGATTGAACAGCAAGATACGGGGTGTAACTCTGATGCCAGTGCGTGCAGTCTACTTGTCTTCTAAGCGAACTAAGGAACACCCATGACTGCACTCAAGAATAAGGTCGCGATTATCGCCGGCGCAAGCTCCGGCATCGGCTACGCCACGGCGAAATTATTCGCCCAGGAAGGCGCCAAAGTGGTAGTCGGCGCGCGTCGCCAAGCGGAGTTACAGGCGCTGGTGTCCGAAATTACCGCCGCGGGCGGTGAGGCAATCGCACTCGCCGGCGATGTGGCGGACGAAGCCTATGCCAAAGCGCTCGCGAACCTCGCCGTCGAAAAATTCGGCGGGCTGGACGTGGCTTTCAATAACGCCGGGGTAATTGCGCCGATGGGACCGACCACCGAGATTGCGCTGACCGATTGGCATCGTACCCTCGACATCAACTTAACCAGCGCCTTTCTCGCCGCGAAATATCAGATTCCTTTGATGATCGCGCGCGGCGGTGGCTCGCTGATCTTTACCTCGACCTTCGTGGGCTACACCGTGGGCTTTCCAGGGGTCGCGACCTATGCCGCGAGCAAGTCCGGGCTGATCGGCTTAACCCAAGCGCTCGCGGTGGAATTCGCGCAGCAGAATGTGCGCGTGAACTCGCTGCTGCCTGGTGGCACGGATACCGCGATGTATCGTCAGATGAACAGCTCGCCAGAAGCGCAAGCCTTTATCGTCGGCCTCTATCCGGGACGGCGGCTCGCAACACCTGAAGAAATGGCGAAATCGGTGCTTTATCTGGCTTCCGACGCTTCGAGTTTTACGACCGGATCAGCGCTGTTGGTTGATGGTGGAATTTCCATCAACCGCACTTGAGCTGCTTTCATGAAGCGCCTCGACGCGGAAAATCACGCGCTCCAGATTGCATGACAACCTCGGGTAATCAATTAATCGCAGCGGATTGCCACTGCGATTAACGTTGGAGAGTTGCAAAGAAGCCTAAGAAAACTCAAACCCCTCGTAACCCTTGGCGGCTACCTCGGCACACTTATCACGAAACGCCGGCGCGCCGCCGGCGTAAAACAAAAAGGTGCGCTTCTTGCCGGGCACATTGGTGCCCATGAACCAGGAGTTGGTTTTCGTGAAGAGCATGCCTTCGGTGAGTGAGTCAGCGTGCTCAGTCCAGGCGTCTTCTGCCTGCACGTTGGCGGCGATGCGTTTGAAATTCTTGTCGCGCATATAGCCGATACACCCACTCACCCATTCGGCGACGACTTCTGCGCAGCGCGTGAAATTGCAGAACACCGCGCCATTGATGATGAAGAAATTAGGAAAGCCTGCGGTCTGGAAGGTCAGATACGTGCGCGGACCATCGCTCCATTTCTCATTCAGCGTTTGGCCGCCTTCGCCACGGATATCCATGCGGGTTAATTCCCCGGTGATGGCATCAAAGCCCGTTGCGTAGATCAGAATATCGAATTCGTACTCGGCGTTGCCGGTTTTCACGCCGGTGGGGGTGATGCGTTCGATTGGACTCTCGCGTACGTCAATCAGCGACACATTGTCCTGGTTGTAGACATCGTAGTAGCCGGTTTCGAGCGGAATGCGTTTGGCACCGAACGGGTGATCTTTCGGCACCAGTTTCTCGGCGAGTACCGGATCTTTGATCCGCGCGCGAATCTTGTTGCGCACGAACTCGGCATAGTCCTCGTTAGCGGCTGGATCGGTCATGATGTCGTGGAAACACCCAAACCATTTCGTAAAACCGGGCTGGGCCCAGATTTCCTCGTAGAAGGCCAGACGATCCTCAGGCGACAGATCGAACGTGCGGCGCGGATCGAATTCCTGCATGAAAGCCGCGAACGTACTGTGGCAGCGCGCGAAAATCTGCGCGTAGTCGGCTTTGATTTTCTGTTGCGTGATCGGATCGATCACCGAGTTCCGCAACGGGCAACAGTAATTTGGGCTGCGCTGAAAGACGGTCAGATGGCCAACATTCTTCGCGATCTCGGGGATCAGCTGCACGGCGGTCGCACCGGTACCGATGATCCCGACCCGCTTGCCGGCGAAATCCACTTTCTCGTGCGGCCAGCGCGAGGTATGGAAGGATTGTCCTTTGAAAGTGTCAATGCCGGCGATATTGGGCATATGCGTCGCTGAAAGTATGCCGACGGCCGAAATCAGGAATTGGGTGCGCGCGCGTTGGCCGGTTTCGGTTTCAATGTTCCAGCAATGGCCCGCTTCGTCGTAAATCGCCGATTTAATGCGGGCGTTGAAGTGAATGTGCGGCTTGAGCTTAAACTTGTCCGCGACGAAATTCAGATAGCGCTCGTTCTCGGGTTGACCCGAAAAATGTTCGGTCCAATCCCATTCCTGGAGCAATTCCGGCGAGAAGCTGTAGGCATAACTGTAGCTCTCGGAATCGAAACGCGCGCCCGGATAGCGATTCCAGTACCAAGTCCCGCCCACGCCCCCACCAGCCTCGTAGATCTTGGCGTTGAGCCCCTGTTTCCGCAGGCAATACAGCTGGTATAGTCCAGTCACCCCGCCGCCGATGATCAGCGCGTCTAACTCTTCAACCGGCGCCGCCTCGGCGTCCACCGCTTCTCGCATAACCGTTGCCATAGGAGTCCTCTCTTTGTTGGCTTGCCGTCATTGCTCGAACGAGCGCAATTTGCTGATTCGCCCGCACGCTCGCGGGCCAGCGTGTCATCGTACGCAATTGACTGTACCAGTACGACCGTTTATCGCTGCAGATTAATCTCGCGGTTATTACTTCCTACAGACCCTGACCGGGGCCCTATCAGCGATAATGGGGGTCAATTCAAATTGATGCCCGAAATAAGCGATGAAAACCCCTAAGGATCTGCAGCCACTGATCGATGACGGCGTGATCGACGAAGTCATGTGGCCACTCAAGAGCGGCAAGGAGGCTGCGGTTTATGTGGTGCGTTCTGGCACCGATCTCCGCTGCGCCAAGGTCTATAAGGATCTCGCAACCCGCAGCTTCCAGGCCCGCGTGCAATACCAGGAGGGCCGTAAGGTCCGTGGCAGCCGGCAGGCGCGCGGCATGAACAAGGCCTCGAAATTCGGCCGCCGCGAACAAGAAACCGTGTGGAAGAACACCGAAGTGGACGCACTCTATAAGCTGGCGGCGGCCGGTGTTTGCGTGCCCCAGCCACACGGGTACTTTAACGGCGTGCTACTGATGGAACTGGTCACCGATGCCGAGGGTCACGGTGCACCGCGGCTGGGTGAGGTGGAACTCGCGCCAGACGAGGCGCGTTCCTTCCATCGCCGGTTGATCGCGGACGTGGTGCGCATGCTGTGCCTGGGCATGATCCATGGCGATCTCTCCGAGTACAACGTACTGGTGGCACCTAGCGGCCCGGTGCTGATCGATTTTCCTCAGGTAGTGAGCGCCGCCGGCAATAACGCCGCGCGCGCCATGTTGCTCCGCGATGTGCACAACCTGCGCGACAGCCTTGGCCGTTTCGCACCCGAACTCAAGGACACCCATTACGGAGAAGAGATGTGGGCGTTATATGAACGCGGTGAATTGCAGCCAGGCACCGTGCTGACTGGCGCGTTTGAGTTCGATACCAGCACAGTGGATGTGGAGGCGGTAATGGAATCCATCGAAGATGCGCGTCAGGAGGCGATTATCCGGGAGGAAGGGCGCGCCGAGGCCGCCGAACGTGAGTGAGACGCGGCGTATGAAAACGCTCAGAACCCGCTTCACTGAGATGATCGGCGTGGTCCATCCCGTGATGCAGGAAGGTCTGGGGCCCTACAAGACCGTGCAGCTCGCTGCGGCAGTGTCGAATGCGGGTGGCCTGGGCACCGTCAGTATTCCTGGCATCAGTGAAGACCCCACTGTAGGCGCCGCGAAATTGCGCGGCTATATCGAGCAGGCGTGTGCACTGACCGACCGTCCGTTTGCAGTCAACATTCCGGTTGGTGCCGACAAACACGGCCATGTGCTGCCCTTCAGTGCGGCCTATGTGCGCGCGGTGACAGCGGCAGTGAAAGACCGCGAGATCGCCAAGCGTTTGCGCGTGATTACGACCTCAGCGGGGCCACCCGCGGCGGCGCGCCGACTGATCGAAGGCTCGGGTTTAATTCATGTCCACAAAGTAGGCGGTACGCGCCAGGCAATTCGCGCAGCGCAAGAAGGCGTGAATATGGTTATTGCATCGGGGTACGAGGCTGGCGGTCACACGCATGCGCGCCCCGTGCACACCTTCGTGCTGGGCCCGAGTGTAACTGAAGCGGTGGACTGTCCGGTCATCCTTGCCGGCGGCATTCGCGATGGGCGCGGACTCGCAGCCGCGCTTGCGCTAGGCGCGGAGGCCGTGGCGCTCGGCACGCGCTTCGTCGCGAGTCACGATAATCCGGATTGGCACCCGGCGTTCGCACAAAGAATCCTTGCCGCGCGCGAAGGCGATGACATTCTCTTCCAAGCCTTGTACGGACCATCGCGCGCGCTTGCGAGTGGTGGCATTAACGAATTGGCGGAACTCGAGGCGAAGGGCGGGCTCAGTGAAGAGGAGATCACGCGATTCAAGGATGAACGACTGATTGCCGCGCAGCGCGATGGCGATGTCGAGGGCGGGATCCTGCCGTGTGGCCAGATTGCAGGGGCGATTAACGATCTGATTCACGTCGCCGAATTCGTGCCGGGCATGGTTAGTGAAGCGATCGCTGTCCTTGAACGATTACGGCGCTTGCAAGTCAGCTGATCGGCTAAATGCCGTCGCCGTGAACACTGACGCCATCCGCGCAAATTCTCCGGCCTCGTGCGCTTGTGGACTCACCACCACGGTATCAATCCCAGCCGCATAGTCCGCCCGCACTTGCGCCTGGCACTGCGCCGCCGTGCCAAATAAAAATATGCGAGAAACCAGCGCATCGCTGATAGCGGTCGTCACCCGGGCACGATCGCGCGCCGCATAACCCTCGCGCACCTCGGCAACAACTTCGGGATAGCCCAGGCGCAACAGCATTTCCTGGTAGACGGGCGCCGAGGCATAAAAGGCCAGATGCCGACGGAAGAATTCGTGTGCCTCGGTCGTTGGATCATTATCTGCAGTGACCACTATCGCACGGCGTTTCACAATCTCCAGATCCTCGGCGCGCCGACCGCCACGCCTGGCACCTAGATCGATTTGCGCCATCGCCCAGTCGAGGCGATCAAAGGGCGTGAAGTCATTGAGCACCACCCCATCCGCCACTTCGCCGGCGAGCTGCAACATTTTGGGTCCCATCGCACCGAGATAGATCGGCAACGGCGAAGTGGGCAATTCCTGCAGGCGAAAACCCTGGCTACGCAAGGTCTGTCCTGTGAAGTGGGTTTTCTCACCCGCAAAAATCTGCCGCAGCAGCAACACATATTCACGGACATGGGTCAGCGGTTTCGCGAACGGCAAGCCGTACCAGCGATCGATCATGTTGCTGGTGGAGGATCCGAGCCCGAGCACAAAGCGTCCCGGTGCGCACTGCGTGATCACACTCACACCAGTCGCGAGCACGGCCGGCGGGCGATTGAACACCGGCACCACCCCCGTGCACAGACGAATGCGCGAGGTAGACACCGCGAGTGCAGCGGCGAGCGCGATCGGATCCTGCATGCCCTCGGCATCTGGCAGCCAGAGATCATCAAATCCCGCCTGCTCGGCCCATACGCCACGTGCCAAGCCGGCGTCGAGATTCGGCGCCGGCCAGAGCATCAGTCCAAGCCGTTTAGGATGTGACATTTACGGTTTCATAGTTTCATAGATCGGATAAGCGTCAGCCCAAGCCGACGATTGCCGGCGGATAACGCGGCTGACGCCGCTCATCCGCCCTATGGGTCTATGAGTGGCTGGTGCGACGATCAGGAAACCCCCGCCGAAAACACCGACAGATCCTGCGGACCGCCGCGCGCAATGCCGCGTTTATAGCCGTCACGTGCACGCAGTCGCGTGAGATAGGCTTGCACATTGGGCAGGGCTTTCACGCGCCCACGGCATTCGCTGAACTCCAGCGCCCAGCCGAGATTGATATCCGCTGCCGAGAAGCCGGATTTCAGCAGGTAATCACGCCCTTTGAGAGAGTCCTCAACGTACTGATGATTCTTGACGATTTCGGCCTCGAAAAACCCCATAAAGGTTTCGTTGCCGCCACCCGTCCAGTGGTAAACCAAGTCAACCCCGAGCCCGGGGAACAAGGTGCCTTCGGCGTAGGCCAGCCACTGCAGGTACTGACCATAGTCCGGCGAACTCGGGCCATGGCTTAAGCGACCACCCGCGCACACCTGGCAGATGTATTCGATGATCGCGTCACTTTCGATCATGACCTGGCCGTTATGCTCGATGGTCGGCGCCTTGCCGAGCGGATGGACTTTAGAAAGCGCCGCAGGCGCACGCAAAGTTTCAGCATCGCGTTGATGTTTGACGAGCTGGTACTCGATGCCTAACTCCTCGCACAACCACACGATGCGTTGTGAGCGGGAGTTATTGAGATGGTGCACGGTCAACATAAGAGACTCCTTTGATTCAGAGGGCTGGAGGGGAGGATAACCACCCTTCGCGGCGAAATCGAGCCTGGCAGTGGGCGACTTCGAACGCCGCCAGCGAGAGGTGTAAGGGCAGTCACTCAACTCGCGGGTTCGGGCCCGAATGGCACTTACTTAAGGCACATGCGCTTCGATCTTATGACTGTAGGAGCGGCTTTAGCCGCGATGGGTGATTCCGCGCTGTTCGCGGCTAAAGCCGCTCCTACCGAAATGCCTGCCTGGCGTGTCTTCTTGGCGACGCTCAAACCAATGCTTTTTCCTTTAAGTTAAGTGCGATTCGGTTTTGACCCTTTTTTGTATCCTCCAAATCTTGAAAGCAATTTGTGTGAGCACCGCGTACCCCAACAACCGCAGCATGGCCAATAGTGCAATGCAACGCTGGGGTTCGTCCCTCACCTTAAGCCTACGAAATATCCGCCAATGCGCGCGCGATCTGTGCGGCCCGTGCGGTCATGCCGAACTCGCTGTAACAATCGCGGGCACTTTTCAACGCAGCGATTCGCTCAGTCTCGTGGCCTTCACGTGCGGCCAGACGCGCGCGCAGTTCATGCAGCTCGCCTTCGTAGAGATGAAATCCGGTGCGCACAAGCAGCGCCGAGTATTCGTTTAGCGTGGCAGTGATATCGACTGCCGATTCGTTAAGCGCAATCTGCGCACGGGTGAGTACCGCGTAGCAGTGTGGGCTCCACGCGCTTTCGGATGAACGTATAAAAACGACGCCCTGTTCTGCTGCCGCGCGGCCGGCGGCCAGGTTACCGAGCTCAAGCTGCGCGGCGCCGATGTATGCAAGGGGAATCGGCTGAATGAGCTGCATGGCCCGCTGCGCGTGGATCAGTCGCAATGCGTTGTCAGCGAGGTCCAGCAAGGTTTGCCACTTGTGCTCACTGGCAAGTGCTTCACATTGCGTGAGTGTGGCGACAATCTGGCTTGCAAATGCGAGCGGCTCCGCCAGCTGAAGCGCTGCTTGCGCTAACGCGCGCAAGCCGTCAGTCCGGCCCAGGGCTCCTTTTAATTCAGCTTCGAACCACAATATCCAGACCGCCTGTTCTGGACAGGACCTGTCTAACGCGTCTTTTCGCAGCAATGGAAATTCGCGCAGAGCCGTCGCGGGACCACGCATAAAGGCAATGCAGTGATGACGGAAGAAGTGTGCGGCCCGCAACGGACTGAAACCCGTCAGATGGGCGCCCAGTTCGAAATCGTCGTTAGCCGTCGCAATGAGTTCGTCCGCGATCTCCTCCGCTTCGCACAGTTGCCCCGTGGCCACGTGATCGAAAATCAGATATGAACGCGTCGCGCAGCCCAGCGCATCGTTACCAGCGCGGTCCGCGATCCTCACTGCTTCGCCCGTGTACCCAAGATGGTCGCTGGTAATATCCTGGTTCTGGCTGCGGACTGTACCGTAAGTCGCGTTGAGCATCGCGAGTGTCTCTAAATCGCCGGCGCGCTCGGCGGCAGCGCAACCCTCCTCGAAAAGTTCCGTGCCAGCTGAGGCCGACGCCCCCAGTCGCCACCCAAGGGTAAAAGCCTGTGTACAAGCGACGGCCGTGAGTTGATCGGAACCTGCCTCATCGCCCCCAAGGCGCGCGAGTTCGCGCACCTTCTGCCAGTGAAATAGAGCGGCGTTGATGTCATTGAGTCCCGCCCACTCAGCGGCGCGCCGATGCCAACGTGCCCCCACCATAATCTCACCCGCTGCCTCGTAATGATGCGCCAGCAGTGCGGCACTCTCGTCAATCAGCTCCGCTTGCTCGGCTTCAATCGCGACCGC
>CAMATU010000002.1 GCA_945861225.1 Klebsiella pneumoniae | reverse complement strand
TCGCGTCGGCGCTGGCGCCATGAGATAGGCGACACCATCGATCAACTCGTAGCGCACATCCTCAGGCCATGTCACGTAGTCGGTATAGGTATGATGAGCGTTATCGCGATGTGACAAGCCCATATTGACCTCGGTAGTCTTCGGCAGGACTGGTCGTTTTATTGTAGCGTGGTACTCCGCTTGAGTATTGTGCACGAGGGGGCACGAGGGGTCTGACCCTGACGGCAGACGCTTACGGTGCCGAATCAGCATGTCCTCGCGGCGATCCGCGTGGGCGCGGAAAATTTCCCTGGCAGCAATCGGTCTTTCATTGCCGTCCGAGCGGGCGCGCAGATGACCGTTCCTTCCGACACTCAGAACCCGGTCGGATTGCTTGGGTACACGCATGTCGATGCGGGTGCCGAGATCCTCGCCGCCATGGGCACTGGCTTTGGTGCCACAGGGTTCATCCCGCCACTTGCTGCGGGCACCTACACTTTCTGGATTCAAGATACCTCGCCGGCGGTACCAGGCATGGGCTTTGACTGCGATTTTCAAGTGCAAACGGCACCCGTCGTCAGTGCGCAGAAAGTACCGATGCTCCCGCGGTTCGCGGTACTCGCGAGCGCTGTGGCATGCGCGACGATCGCGCGTCGCAAGTTGCTCAGGAGGTCGGTTCATTCAGCTTGAGGCAAAAGTGATGCCGGCGTGGCTTATTTTTGACCACGCCGGTCTAAACACCAGTCTTAGTGACTAAATAAAAATCACGTGGTAGGCCTCTAAAGTGCTACGCGGGAATGAGTTGATTAACCTTGACTTCGCTTGGCCGCGCTATCCAGGCTGATTTTCGTGACTCAGACTTCCGAGTCTCATCGAGCGTCGAGCCACCCGAGCACCTCCAGCGCATACGAGCACACCGAGCACCCAAAGCGCCCAGGTTGGCAAGGGGACCGTCTGGATCGTCACTGGCGGGACGATGTAATCAATGGTCAAGGTCGGACGATTCGCGACGTCACTGGATTCTCGACTCAGGATGCGGCGTACGGTTTGTGAACGACCATCCTCCGGCCCAATAAACACCCACCCATGATTATTGGCTGGCGCGACAACCCAGCCCTGAATATCCGCGACGAGCGTGGGTGTCGCTGAGAATGTATAAGCGCCTAAACTGAGAATCGAAATCGCTGCAGACGCGGACGATGCGAAATCACTGCCGAGATTGGACCATTCGATGCGGGGAACAGCAGGTGGGTTGCCGTACACACGGTACTGCCATGTCGCGTCCATCTCGGTAGCTTGCGTGCCGGTGCCGCCAGTGGCAAACGAAGTCCCTTCGTCCCATGCCGCGAGCATCCGGTGCAGGGTTGCGGAATCCGCGCCCGATCCTGTGCCGTTTCTATCGATAAAGAATCTCAGCTGTGCGCTGGTGATCTGGGCGCTGACCGGCAACCCCGAGAGATCGAACTTCAATAAGGCGCGACGCCGGCCGCCGGCCGTCGTTCCAATAAAAACGGAAGGACCTGCACCGTTTGAGTAGTTGAAATCATCCTCACTTAACGTGGTGTCTTTACTCGGCGTCAGTGTCAGCTGTTCAGCGCACACCACCACGGGGGTCAACGCCAGCGTTGTCCAAAGAAGCGCTGGCGACCATCCAGACAGTTTTACGCACGTCATATCAAGCGGGGCGCAGAAAGATTATGCAGCCCGTCGAACCGGCTCAAGCTGGGGGATGCCTCAATGTTCCCCCAGCTCACGCACGTCTCCACGAGTCGATTACTTCGTGGACTCATTCAAACGGAAACGACCGCGTGACGGCGACGCCGATGGGCGCCCAACGCCGCGAGTCCGCCCAGCATCAGCGGCAGCGCTGCCGGCACCGGCACGGCACTTAAGTTATCCACCACGAAGCCATTTCCCGAGACGCGCAGGGCAACGATATCCGCCGTGTTATGGACGAAGCCGCGGAACAGCGCAGTGTTTGTTCCGAGTGGATCATTAAAGTCCACCGCGAAGGTTGCGGTCTCCAGAACTTCGGCACCCACCCCGAGGGCTTCAATAGTGATTACGGCGGATTCCAAACCGTCGTGATAGATGCTGAAATCTGCGCCCACCCCACTGCGCGCGACGTCGAGATCAAAGGTCATGCTGCCGACGAAGCCTTCATCGGTGAGCGGGATTGACGACAAATCGCCGATCCCGGCGAAATTGTTCGCCGCGCCCCACGTTCCATTGTTGACTAAGTCAACGCCGAAAGCCCCGATCGTCGAGAAGATCGTGGAAGTGACGACTGCTCCCGCATTCAACGCCTGTGGTCCTTTGGTGACGAGGCCATCGAAGCCTTCGAAATCTTCAAAGACGCCGAAGCCGGCATTGGTGGTCACCACGGCTGCCTGTGCGGACACGGTGATCATGCCGCTGGCAAGCAGTGCCGTGCCGTGCCGTGCCGATAAGATTCTTGATATTCATCTAGGTTTCCTCTCATTCAATTGAGGACCGCCGCCGAATGCAGCGGTCCCGAGCTTAGGTGGTTGCGTCTGCCCGAATTGCCGCCTGCCTCAGGCGCCAATCACCCCGCCGTCGGTGCGGGTAATGACCAGCACCGAAGAGCGCGGGCGGATATTGGCACCGATCGGCTGGACCACTTTGTTGATCACTGCCAATGGTTCACCCGCGCTGTTCTTATCGAACTGACTTTGTGGCCAATTGCTGAACTCAGTGGGATTCGCAGCCAGTGAATCTTCACCCGGATGCTGGATACCGACGAACATGGTCTTGCCATCTGGCGTATTCATGACGCCCGTCACTTCGCAGTTCCGTGGGCTGGTCAGGAAACGGCGAATTTCCTTGGTGTTCGGATCGGCGCAACACATGACATTCGCACCGACGTTGGCAAAATCGCCGCTGGCATCGCCAATTTGATCAGTCTGTATCCATAGCCGACCGAATTGGTCGAACCACAGGCCATCAGGCGCCCCAAAGTCGGCACTGCCGTTCGGCGCGTCATTGATACTGCCTTCGTAGATCTTCTTGTTGAAATCCGAGTCAGCGGTCGCCACCCCGATGAAGTTGTCCTTCAGGTAGTTCGCGGCAAGCGTCTTGGTGACCGGCACCTGCGTGTCGCCACAAATCGTGAAGATATCCCACTCAAAACCGGTGGCGGTGACGAAGTTTCCGTCTTCGCGCCAACGGATGATGTGTCCATAGTCGTTGTCCGGCCGTGGATTCGCGACATCGACTGGTGGTCGCGCCGTGCCGGCACCGGTCGTACCGTTCGGGTTGTTCACGGAGATAGTCCCACCACCGCCGCGCCGGCTGTTATTAGTCAGCGTGCAGTAAAGTTCGAGCGGGTGCTGCGCGTCATAGCCTAAAGGACCATTGCCATGTCCATTGTTGTAAGTGCGCAGTGCAGTCCATTCTGGACGATCCATCATCGTCGCACCGACGGCGTCGCCAGCCTGCCGGGTCTTGATGAGAATCAATGCCTGGACTTCCGCGTCATTCGGATTGGCCGTGCCTTGCACCGGCGCACCGAACTGCGTGAGTTCGCCCAGTTTGAAGAAGCCGCCATTGCCATTGGAAATCACGGAGAGCGTGTCCGGCACCAACGCAAGCCACTGTCCTCGGAAAGTCCCGTTACTGGCGCCTGCGGTATTCGTGAATTTCGCGACATAGAGAATACCGGCATCCATCAGATCCCGATTCGCGGCGCGATTGGTTGGATTGAATGCGCCAGCGCAGACAAACTTATAGACATACTCATTACGTTCGTCGTCGCCGATATAGAACGCGACTCTCTTTGGGGTGTTCTCTGCATCCTTGCTCAGCGCGACATGCGCACTTTCTTTTTTCATGCGCCCCAGTGCAGTACGCTTGACCGGTACGCTGTTGGGATCAAACGGATCGACTTCGACGACCCACCCGTAGAGATGCGGTTCGAGCGGATTGGTGCGCGCATTGAAGCGCGGATCGGCGACATGCCATTGATAGTTGAATCCGGCCGCTGAAACACCGTAACGCACCTGACCGTTCGCGACTGAGGAATCTGTCGGCGCAGGATCACCGGCATTGGATCCGAAGTTACCGTTCCAGTTCTCTTCGCAGGTGAGGTAGGTGCCCCACGGCGTATAGCCGTGTGCGCAATTATTGTGCGTGCCGAAAGCAGTGAAGCCATCGTTGAAACCGATCTCGGTCGAACCCGTGGGCGTGATCGAGAACTTCTTGGACTTTAAGAGCGCGTGCCCGGCGGCGGGGCCGGACATTCTCATCGGGGTGTTCGCGGAGAGGCGGCGTCCATAGCGTGAAGTCTTCACGACTCCCCATTTGTCCCCATCCGGGCCGAAGCTCTTGCGAACTTCCATGATGGAAACGCCGTGGCCGGCTTGCGACTTGCGCACTTTCGCGATCGTCACACCGAGTGTGCCGACTAACCCATCAGCACCGTGGAGAATTCCTTCGTGGGTGTATTCATTGTTCACACACAGAATTCCACGCACATTGGAAAGTCCGCCGCGCGTCGGAAATGAGAAAAAATGCATCCCATCGTTATGCATGCCGAATTGCTTGAGCTGATCTGCGGCCGTTTGCGTCGCATCCGGATTCCAGTCCGGTGCGCCCGGCATGATCGGTTGTCCCCATGCAGCGAGAAGTTCAACGGTGTACCCGGCTGGCACTTCTACCGAATTCGCCACTGGTGCGAGCTTCGCTGCAATGCTCTCAAAACCGATCCCGCCGAAACCATTGCTCGGCAGAATTGGCGCAGCTTCCACCGTACCAGGCAGCAGTAAGCCGGCGGTAGACAGGCCACTCACCGCAGCCAGCGCCGAGGCGTGAACTGCGGTACTCAGAAAGTGTCGGCGATCCAGATCGATCTGCGAGATTAGATCGCGGATCGAGGGATTACCTGACGGATTGATCGTGACATCGTTCTGCGGATGCTTATTGCCTTTCATTGAGAACCCTCATCTCTATAGTTCGTGAGTGAATGATTGATCGTCAGACCTGCACGCCGGCCCAAGCGTCCCGCAGTTAGCGCGGCGCTATCGCTCTTACGGTTGGATAACGGTAAATCGTGAGGTCGGCGAGGTACTGGGCAGGATTGTGCCGGGGCAAAGTGACACCCGATTGACGCTTATGTGACCAAGACGTGACGGCAGCGGCGCTCCGCAGGGTATGAAACGCGCAAAACGATGAGCGCTAGGAAATTTTCACTTACACGTCACATTTTTGTCGTGATTTTAAGTGCTTCGGAAATTTGTTCGGGCTCAAAGCGGGAGTTTCTTGTCCTTGCTAGTCTGCTTCATTTGCGAATGACACCTGCTTTGAGGTCACTTGAAAATTAGTGCATCGCCGTACTTGATGTCTGTTATTTGTCGGTCGTCGACAGCAGCACCGCGTTCATGCGTCTTGTGGATGGTGCGACGATGCCGGTACTCGGGAATGCCTCCAGCCCAGCAGAACTCCTCAGTTTTGATCACTTCGGCAGCGCAGATCGTATGACGGATATTCTCGACAACAGCTCCGCCTTGCTGGGTCTGGCAGGTGCACGCCGTGGGCTGTGCGAATCACACCGCCTTTGTCGATCGTAACGCCTTCGGCCAAAGAGGAGCTGTCCGTTAATCGAGTCCTGCAGTAAGCAGAAACACCTCAACCTCGATTTGGTTCTTAACACAGGACTCGTAGAACGTGGTATCGACTTCGCTCGCGATGTGCTTGGCGGTGGCGGAGGTCGCCGCCACCAAGCGCGTGGTGCGCGCCGCCCGCTGGCACTCTCGCATGCTGGCAACCGTGTTGATCAGATTGCGCGAGGGATCCTTGCCCTGGATCTGCAGACACGCGCCGTAGGCATTCGGGTTAATGCCGGTGGGAATGCGGAGCTTGAGCGGCGCGCTCACCTGCGCGCGTTCGGTATACACCCCAGACGAGAGATTGATCTCGAGTTCGGTCGCCGCCTGCTGCACGCAATCCTCCTTCGCCGAGGAATTTCACGCGATGCTGAGTCCGATTAGTAGCGCAGTCCATTTCATCCTGCCACCTCGACCGTTGCCTGTGTCTACTGGTTATCGACAGGTCTGTGCAAGAGTTTGCGCAGGCGTGCACCACGCCGCTGCGATTGGAAAAACCCTGCGACTTCCGCCTTCCATTGCCACCATCCAGATGAGCGCGAGCGATGGAACGCGTTCGATCCCGAGCTGCTCCGCTTGCTGCTGAATCGCCATCTCGATCAAGCCGACTAACTGAAACGGGGTGGTCAGGGTGAGGACCACCAGCGCCACTGGCAACGCAAGCGTGAATTGCCAAAAACGCTCGCGTAAGTCGCGCGCCGGTGCCGCACACACCACGCAGAAGAAAATCACTAACGGGACCAGCGCGTGAGTCACCTTGGCGAGCGACGGGACCGTTGCCAGGTCGGGATGGCACGCCGGCCGCAGTGCCGGCGTCTCTCAATCTATGTCGGAAAATACCCCGGCCCGCGCTTTCCTGAAGTTCCTGCGCTCTGTCATCCAAGTGAAAACTAAAACCCGTACGCTGCGCCGTACAATTCGCTGGCGGCAACCGGCTCGCCGTTCCTGATATCCAGCGTAACCAAGACACTGAGTCCAAAACCATGCCCACCTACACACGCCGATCCCTACCTAGCTCCGCTCTCGCGATTTTGTGTTTGCTGCCTGACGCCGCGTTCGCCGGCCCGTTGCTGCCGGCCATCACGCGCGGCACGATCGCCGTTCATCTGGAATCAATTGCAACCGGCCTCGCCGCGCCGGATTACGCGATCAGCGCGCCGGGCGATGCCGGTCGCTTGTTTGTGGTTGATCAGAATGGGCTGTTACTCGCGCTGCAAAACGGCCAGCTCGCGCCAACCACGGTGCTGGATATTCGCAGCCGTGTCGCGCCGCCTTTGAACACGGCCAACGCAAATGATGAGCGCGGTTTTCTAGGTCTAGCTTTTCATCCCGGCTTCAGCACACCAACCAGCGCGGGCTATCGCTCGTTGTACACCTACACCAGTGAACCGATCCCCGTGGGCAGCACACCGACTTACGCAGCACCGAATAATGCGACCCAGGGTTACCAGAATGTCGTCACAGAGTGGAAGATGAACGGCGGCACCCTGGCCTTCGGTCACGACGGCCTGCTGTATCTGGGACTCGGCGATGGCGGCAACGCGAACGATGTCGGTCCGAGTCACCTCGAACCCGGCGGCAATGCGCAGAACCTGAGTACCCCGCTCGGCAAGATGCTGCGCATCGATCCTCTCGATCCGGCAGTGACTGCGGGCAGCGCAAATCCCGTCAGTGCCAATGGTCAGTATCGAATCCCCACCACCAATCCGTTTCAAGGTGCGGGCCAGGTGGCGGAGACTTTCGCGTACGGTTTCCGCAATCCCTACCGCTTCAGCTTCGATCGGGTCACCGGCGATCTGATCCTCGCTGATGTCGGCCAGCGCAATGTTGAGGAAATCAATCGTGTGGAGCTCGGCGGCAACTATGGCTGGGCCATCAAGGAAGGGGATTTCCTGTTTGATCGGGCGACCGGCAATGTCGGCGCACGCAGTCCAGGGGATTCCGTGGATTTGATCGATCCCATCGTCGGTTCGCTCGGCGCCTTGGAATACGATCACGGCGACGGTATTTCCATTACCGGCGGCTTCGTCTATCGCGGTGTCGCGATCCCCGAACTCTACGGCAAATACGTATTCGGCGATCTCGCGCTGCGCAACGCGCCGCCGCGCGTAGACGGTCGCCTGTTCTACGCCGATCTCACCACTGGTTTGATCAATGAATTCCTGTTGCCGCAGTTCGTCGATGGCAAGCTTCCCAATGGACTCACCGTGCACGGCTTTGGCGAAGATGCGACAGGTGAGCTCTATGCGCTGGTGACCAATACCCCGGCGAACGGTAATGGCGGCATCGTCTATCGGATTGCGCCAGTGCCGCTGCCGGCAGCGTGGATCGGCTTCGCGCTGGGCGGCGTGTGTCTCACGCGATTCCGGAAATCGAATTCGGGGCCACGATTTTCAGATGCCAACGCGCATTAAATCCCGCCGCACATTTCTGACGCAATGCGGTGGGCTGCTGCTGGCCGGGGCGGTACCGCGCCTGCACGCGGCGCCGCCTTTCGCAGGAGATCCCTTCAGTCTCGGTGTCGCCTCCGGCTACCCGCTTCCGCAGGGGGTGGCGCTCTGGACCCGTCTTGCGCCCGAACCGCGCGCGCCGGGCGGTGGCATGCCCCCGATCATTGTGCCGGTCACTTGGGAAGTCGCTGCAGACGAGCGTTTCGCGCGTGTCGTTGCCAGCGGCACGGCGTACGCCACCCCTGACTGGGGCCACAGCGTGCATGTCGAGGTGGACACCCTGCTGCCAGCGCGCACGTACTGGTATCGCTTTCATGCCGGCAGCACCACGAGCCCGGTGGGACGCACGCGCACGGCGCCGGCACCGAATGCCGAGGTGGCGCTGTTGCGCTTTGCCGTCGCGTCATGCCAGCACTACGAGCACGGTTATTTTTCGGCCTACCGGCACATGCTCGACGACGATCTCGATTTCATCGTGCATGTCGGCGACTACCTCTATGAGACTTCATGGGGTGCCAACCTGGTGCGTCGCCACGAAGCGGGTGAGCCGTTCACGTTAGAGGATTACCGCGCCCGCTTTGCGCACTATCGCGGAGACCCTGATCTGCAACGTGCGCATGCGGCGTACCCGTGGTACCTGATGTGGGACGACCATGAGTTCGAGAACGATTACGCGAATGATCGCTCGGAAAATGCCGATCACCCGCGCTGGTTCCGCGCCCGTCGCGCGGCAGCGTATCAGGCGTACTACGAGCATATGCCACTGCGCCGTTCGATGCTGCCGTTCGGGCCGGACATGCGACTGCACGCGCGTGCGACCTTCGGCCAGCTCGCAGAAATGAATCTGCTCGACACGCGGCAGTACCGGACACCGCAACCGTGTCCGACCCCTGGCCGTGGTGGCGCACGGGTGATTGAAAATTGCGCGCAGCGGCTGGACCCGACGGCCACGTTACTGGGCACACGTCAGGAACATTGGTTGGCAGCAGGTCTCGCGACGAGCAAAGCGCGGTGGAATCTGCTCGCACAGACAACGTTGATGGCCCAGTCCGACGGCAAGGCCGGCGCCGGCGAAATGTTTTTTTCCGACGGTTGGGATGGCTATCCGGCGGCGCGACAGCGTTTGCTCGACCAGTTGATCGCGACGCGCGCCGCGAACCCTGTCGTGTTCGGCGGCGATGTGCATTCTTTCTGGGTGGCCGATCTCAAACAGGATTTCACTGCGCAGAACGCGCCGACGGTGGCCTCCGAATTCGTCACAACCTCGATCACCTCATATCCGCCGCCCGAAGATCGCATTCAGACGGCGCTCGCTGAAGGGCCGCACATTCACCTCGCGACCGGCCAGCATCGTGGTTATTGCCGGGTCGAAGTTACCCCGCAGCGGCTCTGCACCGACCTGCGGGTGCTGGATCAGCCGCAGCAGCTAGACGCGAAGTGCAGTACGTTGTCGACGTGGATAGTAGAAGCGGGGCGACCTGGTCCGGTGCCCGCGTAAATAATTTTGTCCGGCGCATTTCATCTGCATGCAAAAGTACGCGGCTATCGTCGGGCGCAGATAACCCCGGAGTAGCCCCTATGCCGCGTAATCGATCGTCTATTGTCAGCGCTGAAACCTTTGAAGCCGTCTCGGGCATTCGTCGCGAGGAAGATGGCACATTCCTGTTGACGTTCCTCGACGGTGTCGGTGGGAAATACTACATCCGGATCACCGAGCAGGTCGCGCGCGACATCTGCGATGAACTGAACGAAACGCTGGCGTAGCGTTAAATAGCCCGCACTGCAATTAAAACAAAGCGCGAGATGTGACGAAAATTTTTAGGCTCGTCATCCCGGGCGAAGCGGCGTTAGCCGCGCAGACCCGGGATCCAAGGGCGTCAGAAGGACAAGATGGATCCCGGATAAGTGCTACGCACTTTCCGGGATGACGGGAATAGAAGTTGTCGGCATCCCTAATGCCGCGTCGAATCATGCGTTTGTCACACCTACAGTGCGGGCTATTTAGCGCCTGATCCGCACGCAACGCGCACCGATCAACCACAGCAGCACAGTGAGTACACCGAACATCCACAGCGGCAACAGCGGCACGGTGTGCGCAGTGGCGGGGGTTGATCCGGCATCGTTCGGATCGGATTCACCGACGTCCAGTGCGCCGTTGCGATTCAGATCCTCGCTCCCGTCGCTGGCCCCATCCGCATCGGTATCGCCATTGGTGGCATTGGTGGTAGTGCCGGAATTCGCGTCCGGGATGAACACGCTGATCTCCGTGCCGAGCAGGGGCCCCGCGCCATCGGGATCGAGCACCGGCGTGGTGACGCCGCGTTCCGTCCCATCCTGTAAGCCGTCGCCATCGGTATCGCGCAGGCAAGGGCTGGTTTCCGTGGGATTGACCTGGCCATCGAAATTCACGTCTTCTGCGCCATCGGCCAGGCCGTCGTCATCACTGTCCGCATCGCTCACACCAGGGCAGGTGCCGGTCTCGAACTTGTCGAACACCCCATCGCGATCACGATCCGCTTCAAGCCGCCAGGCGAGCGCGTAAGCACGGCTGACATTGCCGCCGGCATTCAGCACCTTGAGGCTGTAACTGCGGCCCGCGAGCACTTCAACGTGCAGCGTTTCGGTATTGTCCAGTGTACTTTGCGAGAGCGCGACCTGCGCGCTGCCACCTGCTGTGGTGTCGATGAGCTGCAGATTGAAGTTCTGCAGCACGCGCGAAGTCGGCGCAAATGCGCCGGCGTCATCCACGATCAACGCGTGCCACGCGAGCGTCGCCTGCAACTTTCCGGCCTGGATCAAGGTGCCGAGTGGATACGTTGCGGTGGCATTCGCCCCTGAGGCACCCCCGAAGGCATTGTCGTAGTCATATCCCGATGCAGTGCCGCCCACGCCGCCATCCTCAGTACTCGCCTTCTCACCCGCCGCAAGCAGCGTATAGCTCTGCAGCACATTCAACTGACCCGCGCCATAACGCGGATCGAGCCCATTGGCGGTGGTGCCGGTAAAATGATCGAGGTTGCCCGCTGCGGTGTTGCGGGTGACGCGATCGGCGCCCGCCATCAACAGCGCTTTGACGCCCTCGACCGGGAGTGTGTTGGCCGCTGTGCTGTCGATTAAAAAGGCGGCGGCAGCAGTCACCACGGGGGTCGCCGCGCTGACCGAACCACGCGGCGCCACGAGATGCGGGAGCGCCCGGCCAGCGACATAGAACGAATCGAGGGCGGCAGTCAGTTGTGTGGTGAGGTTGGCGGTGTGCGCGACGCCAATCACGTTGTACGCATGCGAGAACAACGGGTTGCCGTTGTTATTGACGCCGACGATCTGCGCAGTGTCGTCAGTGTCGATCAACCAGTCCAGGCGATTCAGCAGATCGACGGCCTGTTCGGCGGTGGTCGTCGCGCCCACCCAGCTGTGGTTCGCGAGTGAGCCGGTGCCAGTGACGGGTCGCTGCAAGCCCACGCCGCCGTTGAACAGCACGAGCGTGAGCCAGCTGTTCGCCTCGTAACTGTCCACCTGCTGCACACCAGGCGTCATGGAACTCGTGCCGGCGAACAATACCGCGACCCCCGTGGCATGCCCGGAGAACAACGGATTGATGCCACTCGACTGATCGTGAAACGTGACGCCGCTGAATTCGGCATTGGCCGGATCGGCGCGATAGATCGGGTCCGTCTCGCCACCGCCGATCGGTGCTTCGACCTGATCAATGCGCACGCTCACCCCATTCGGAAGGTTCGCGCCGAGCGCCACTGCGAGCGCGCGAAAACCGATGTCATCGAGGTAATCGGCGTGCGCACCCGCCAGGCCTATCCACTGCGCGATAACCAACAGGAATGTAATCCATGCGCGCCAAGCCATGACTGATTAACGCTACAACCGTGTGAACGACCGCTGGGAGCATACCCGATGCATAGTGACATTCGTGCGAACCACTTGGCAGACGACTACTGTTAGCCACTTGTCATGAAGCTGAAACACCCCGTTCTTCAGGGAGTCATCTGCAGCCTCTAAGGTAATCAACACTCGAATTCTTCTGCCACCGGAGATCGCCATGGACAACCTTGTTGAGGACCGCACTATTCCAACCGACGACACGCGCGAAATTGATCAGCCGCGCCGCCAGTTCATCCAGCGCGGAGCGCTCATCACAGCCGCGTCCTGCGTGCCGAGTGCGCTGCGCAGCGCGTGGGCGCACGGCGAGGATCGACCTGATTCGCTGTTTACGCTCGGCGTCGCTTCGGGGGACCCCAGCCCGCACGGCGTGGTGTTATGGACACGCCTCGCGCCAGATCCCCTGAATGGGGGCGGCATGGGCAATCGTTCGCACGAGCTCCGCTGGCGCGTGGCACGCGACCCGGCCATGCGTCACATCGTGCGCGATGGCGACGTGGACGCGCGACCGGAACAGGGTCATGCGGTGAATGTGACAGTGAACGGGCTCGAGCCCGACCAGTGGTACTACTATCAATTCTCGCACCGCGGATCGCGCAGTCGAATCGGTCGCACCCGCACGTTCCCCCGCGCTGGCGCGCGAGTGCCGCATCTGCGCTTCGCACTTGCTTCGTGCCAGCACTATGAGCAGGGCTACTACGCCGCCTATCGCGACATGCTCACCCAGGAACTCGATTTCGTGCTGCACGTGGGGGATTACATTTATGAATACGGCGCGGATGCCGCAGTCCCCGCCGCACGACGGCATACCGGTGCCGAGATCAACTCAGTCAGCGATTACCGCAATCGCTACGCACTGTATCGTCTCGATCCGCATCTGCAGAATGCGCACGCCGCGTTTCCGTTTATCGTGACGAGCGACGATCACGAGGTCGATAACAACTATGCGGGCCTCATTCCCGAAGACGATCAAACGGCTGCGGCCTTTCTCGCACGACGCACCAATGCCTATCAGGTCTATCGCGAGACCATGCCGCTTGAGCGTGGGGTGCGACTGCGCCAGGGTGAACTCAGCCTGTACCGCCGCGTACGTTACGGCCGGCTCGCGCAGTTCCTGGTGCTCGATTCCCGACAGTTCCGCAGCGACCAACCCTGTGCGGATGGTCTGCAAATCCTGCAGCAATGCCCGGCCATTCTCGATCCCGAAGCAACCTTGCTCGGTGCAGAGCAGGAGACCTGGATGTTTGATCAGCTGCGCCACAGTGACGCGACCTGGAACGTGCTCGCCCAGCAGGTGATGATGATGCAGTGGGATCTCGGCGTGCTGACCGGACAGCCGGTCAACTTCTTCAATGTCGATGCGTGGGATGGTTACCAGGTCGCTCGAAACCGGATCATGCAGTTCCTGCACGACGCACAAATTCCGAACACCGTGGTACTGAGCGGCGACATTCATTCCTCGTGGGCTGCCAATCTGAAGCGCGATTTCAGCGATGCGCAGTCGCCAATCGTCGGCGCGGAATTCGTGTGCAGCGGGATCTCCTCTTCCTTCGGCGACAACAACGCGGCGGCGGTGAATTTCACGCTGCCTTCGAATCCCCATATCCGTCACTTCGATGGCCTGCACCGGGGTTACGCGATCTGCACTGTCACACCCGATCAATGGCGCACGGATTTCCGCGCGGTGACCCGCGTGGCGGACCCCGTCTTCACGGTGCCGTCGGCCGAGCTCGCGCTGTTCGATCTGGCCGCATACGGTTTGATCGTGGGGCAGCCGGGGCTGAATAAGCTGCTGTAGCCCATGCTGAAATCCGGGCCGGGGTTGAAATAATCCGAGTCGAGGTGTCAACGGTGCATTGCCTGAGTGGCATTTAACTTAAGGGAAAAAGCATTGGTTTAAGCGTCGCTAGGGAGACAGGCCAGGCCAAGCAGGCATTTCGGTAGGAGCGGCTTTAGCCGCGAGGGGCGATTCAGCGCTGTTCGCGGCTAAAGCCGCGCCTACCGAGGACTGCGAAAATATTTCAAATCCGGTCTATTTTTTTTTCTTCGCGCAGCACGCTCCCAAGTGTGTCCCTTTGTATCGAAATCTTCATCGAATCTTCACTCCTGAGTAACACCCCGCACTTAACGTGGTCACCAGCTCTACAGCCACACAGGCGTCGCAGCGCGCGCCTTCATCGTTACCGGAGTCAAGAAGGAGTAAAAAGAGATGCGTGGAAAACTAATGCGTTCTTGCGTGGCGCTTGCCGCGATAGGTTGCGCGGGACCGAGTCTTGCGGCGGTGGTTAACCCGAACCCACCCGCGTTCGATCTGCAGGTCACTTTTAACAACGTCGCCGCTCCGCAGTACACCTCAGCCGGCACCACGTTGATCGATCTCGATGGCGATGCCGGCAATGTATGGAAGCTCAAGGGAGATACCAGCACCTCAGGCAGTAGCGGGACCGGTTTCACCAACTGGTTCATGACCTGGGACCTGACCTTCGATCCGGATCCGTTCATCAACGGCAACCTCTCCATTCGCAATCTGGCCGCTGCAACCCGTGATTTCTCGGTTAATCTGCTGCTGCCCGTCAGCCCGCTTGCCGCGCCAACCGCATACCGCGGATCGATCAGCACGCTGGTTGAGGATTTCAACAATTCCGGCAGCGCCACGTTCAGCGAGGCGAGCAGCGCAACCCAACCCGGGATTTACGCGGGCCGCACCGACGGCAATATGGCGCTCTCGCTGCTCGATCTGCTCGATCTGCTCGATCTGCTCGATCTGCTCGCGACGACCCTGAACTGCAGCGGTGTCGGCTGCAATGCCAGCACTTCGGAAACGAGCCTTGGCCACCCGAGCTTCCTGTCACCGGGCCCAGCCGTTAATTCGTCGATCGGCACTACGTTGCGCTTCAGCCTGTCGGCGGGTGACAAGGTTACGTTCAATACAACGTTCGAAGTCGTACCGGTGCCGGTCCCCGCCGCATTGCCGTTACTGTTCTCGGCACTTGGTGGCTTGATTGCTGTCGGCGCGCGGCGCAAAGCCGCTTAATCTCTGCCCCACGGGTTCTCGAATACGGGGCGACCATAGCTCGGGCTGTGATCGCCCCGTTCTGCATGCCGGGCGCAAATACCGGCCACCATCGAATGTGAAAAAGTTGTGACGGGTTGTCCTGCCTCATCCAACTTCTTTCGGCTGACCACAAATCTTCATCCGGTCTTCATTCAGCAGTCACACCACCGGGTTACTGTTTCCAGCATGTCAAAGAACCGTCCGGGACAACCCTCGTAGGAGATCCGCGGCAATCAACCAAGGGAGAATGAAGCGATGCGTGGAACCTGGATTCGTTCACTAGCAGTGATGACCTCGATGGGCCTGGCCGGCGTGGCACAGGCAGTGGTACAGGTACAGCCTGATTTCACAGTGGCGGTCGTCGGCAGCAACGACGCTGAAACCGTTCCTATCACCGATGGCGCAATCTTTGAGGATCTCGATGGCGCGGCCGGCAACCTCTGGCGCTCGCAGGGCGCTGGCACGATCAATCCGGGCAAGTGGGAGTTCGCCTGGGATCTGACCTTCGATCCGGATCCCCTGATCGCAGGCACCATCAGCCTGACCAACCTTGCGGCCGTGGCACAGAACTTCACCGTTAATCTTCTGCTGCCGGTACTGCCGGTGGTTACGGGACCAACTTTGTATCGTGGGCAGTTGGCTGCCACCGTATTCGATTTGGGCGACCTGAACGTGACGGCCGATCTTGATGTGTCGTCGGCACCAGGCGCATCGCCCGGCGTGTACACCGGCAAAATTGACGGCGTCACGCTGCTTGACCTGTTTGGGATCAGCCTCGGGTGCGTCGGCGGACCGCTCGATCCAAACTGTTCGGCCAATGCCGTTGACGACAGCCTGAGTTTTCCCGCGTTCCTCGCGGGTGGTCCGGGTGTGAACAGCAACATCGGGATAACGTTGTCGTTTAATCTCTCGGCCAAGGATAAGGTGACTTTCAACACCCTGTTTGAAGTTGTCCCAGTCCCGGCTCCAGCCGCGTTGCCGCTGCTGGCTTCAGCGCTCGCAGGTTTTGCCGTGGTCGGCCGTCGCCGTCGCATTACGGTTTAAACGACACACTCAAGTGCAGCCGCACAGCGCGTGGCGGCTGCACACCGTGCTTATCTCACGGTCGTTCGTTCCCGC
Organism: Klebsiella pneumoniae; assembly: GCA_945861225.1. Taxonomy (GTDB): domain Bacteria; phylum Pseudomonadota; class Gammaproteobacteria; genus CAIKBL01. Next base: position 45,198 of record CAMATU010000002.1, on the reverse strand, counting down.
CGATCAGTCTGCCCCAGCGCCATCACACCTGCGGCGTATCCTGCCCTCTCCCGCCACACTACAACCTGATCGGCACGCTGCTGACTAAGGCCGATAACGCGCCGGTCTCGACCCTGCCGCGCCTAGCGTGTAAATCGATGAGTGACGCGCAACGCGCCACTCATCGACCAACCCTATTGCAAACCCATGCAGCTCGCGTAGTAGCTAACGGTCGCCGGCCAATCCGAGAAGAGGCCGAGGACGCGTACATCCTTGGCGAGTACATGCAGCGCTTTGTACATGTCGCTGTCCTTCTTCACGGCTTTGCCTTGGGGATCGAAGGCCCAGTAGAAAGCGGCCGCAGAGGCGCCTTTGCGCAAATCTGAACGCTCGAATGACCCGGTGATGAGGTCGAGACCCGCGCTTTTGATATCGAGCGCGTATTGGGAGGGCACAATCTCGTCACTGGCGTTCACGGCCAGCAGCGCCGAAATCGGTGGCGCGAAAATGTTGAAGACCAGCGCCTTGATCGCCTCCAGCTCGGCAAATGTCGGCCGCGGGAAGAAAAGACCACATGGTCTGTGAATATGAGCAACTTGAAGAGAAGTTGAAACAACGCGCGGCGACGTCTACTCGCGCACGCTACTCGCGCGCTGCATGCGCAATACTTCACGCACGTGATTCACGCACATGGTGACCACACTATCAGTTGGATTGTGCCTGGTGCGCTTCGGTAGCGGTGGCTGCAAATTGCTCGCCGCTAAATCGGTGATCCCATGCACCGCACACCACAGCGTGAAAGCCACCTCTGCAGGTGTTGTAACTTCGCAGGCGGCAATCGCCTCGACGAGCGTGCCGTAGGCCGTCGCACCCGCCGCCTGGAGAGCTTCGTCGCCCGACTTCACCAAGGTGCGACCGAACATCAATTCATACCAGCTTGGATGGGCGCGACCGAACGCGACATACGCCTGCAGGCCGCGCGCGAGACGTTCGAAGGGATCGTGCAATTTCTCGGTTGCCGCGCGAATGGTCTGCGTTAGTCGCGCAAAGCATTCAGTGGCCACTGCGATCTGCAGCGCTTCCAGGTTCTCAAAATGACGGTAGGGCGCCGTTTGCGAGACTGCGCACGCGCGAGCGAGGGCGCGCCAGGACGGGAGTTCGCCGTGTTGGTCGAGGCCGGCCAAGGCGGCTTCCAGCAAACTGCCGCGGAGATCGCCATGATGGTATTGCGCACGCATACGACGAATATTCCAGAACCGTGTTGACATCGTCAACTCCGGCGTCTACGTTATGTTTACAGTGTCACCATTAGATCTTCAAGCCTTAGCAGAGGTTCGCGATGCATGCCCTGACCGATTCCTTGCTGACAACGGCGACAGGTCCTTCGCGACTGCGCTCCCACACGTTACTTAGCCTGGAGCGAGAACAGGAATTCCGTGCCTTGCGCGTGGAGGGAACTCTCCCGGCGGATCTGCGCGGCACGTTTTATCGTAATGGCCCTGCGCGTTTCGACATCGGGGTCAATCCGCACTGGTTTGATGGCACCGGCGCCATCACCGCCGTGCGGCTTGATGGCGCGTCCGCACAGGGCGCGGTCAAGCTTATTCATAGCCCCAGTAATGACGCAGACATTGGCCGCGATCGTCCACGTTATGGCGCGTTTCGCCAACGCGCATCGGTGGCCCAACGCTTACGCGCACTATTCGGCGCGAGTCCCGTGCGTAACGCCGCCAACATCAATGTAATGCCTTGGCAGGGCCGGTTATTCGCGTTGTTCGAGACCACGTTGCCGCTTGAGATTGATCCCGCGACTCTGGCCTCGTTAGGCGAGACCGATCTCAAGGGCCTGATCCCGAAAGCCTGGAACGCACACCCGCACCGAGTGGCGAGTCGACATACGATTTACCAGTTTGGCCTGCGCATCGGGCCCCGTTGCTGGCTGGATGTCTTCGCATTGCCGAGCCAGGGCGAACCGCGCTTATTAACGTCTGTCCTTGTTCCCGGGGTGAGCGAAGTGCACGATTTCTTTGTCACCGACAATCACCTCGTATTCGTGCTGCCACCGTTGTGGTGTTCGCCGCTCGCGATGTTGCGCAATGGCAGCTTCGTGGAATCACTGCAGTGGAATGCGTCGGCGCCGACGACGGTCATCGTGATTCCCATCGACCGCCCAGACGAGTCGATTCGATTGGAGACTGAGCCTTTCTTCTTCTTTCACTCGGTCAATGCGTATGAGGCTTCTAATGGCAGGGAGATCGTGCTGGATTTGGTCCGTTACCCCGATTTCCTGGGCGTTAAACGTGCGCTGGACGCGGTATCAGACGGCGCGCCAGTGCAGCCCCTGAACGGTAGCTTGTGGCGTGGCCGAATTGATATGAACGCTCGCCGCATCCAGTGGGAGGAACGTTGGGCGCATCCGCTGGAGTTTCCTGCCGTGCATAAAGAAGTCCAGGGCAGTCTTCATCACCAAAGCTGGGCGGCGGCTCACGCCATGGGCGAGGCGAATCGAGGCGGATTTAATCGCCTGGCCTGCATTGACCTCGAACGCGGGACTGCAAAAATGATCAATCCTGGTCCGGGATGCGAAGTGAGCGAGCCCGCCTTGGTGCCGCGCTCTGCAATTGAAAACGATGTGTATGTACTTTCGTTGATCCAGGACCGCACTGCGCGCGCGAGTTGGTTAGGTGTGTGGGATGGGCTCGCGACCGATGCCCCGCCGCTCGCCAAGATCTGGTTCGATCAATTATTACCGGCGCCGCTACACGGTTGTTGGGTCGGTTCAAGCTAGAAAAGGCAGTTGAACCCTATCAACGTGGCGTTTCGATGGACTGCTGACACGCCACGCAACGGATCGCATTCGGCACCATCTCGCGCCGCCGACGTGGAATCGGATCGCCACATTCAACACAGTTCGCGGTACCGCACCCGTTGCGAGCGCACGCGACGATAGTCGCGATCGTGGCCGCTGTCCCAATCTCGATCAGAGTTTGCGCCTGATCGAGATCGTCTGCGCTGCACATTATCGATGCTTTCTGGCGGGAATCAGAGATTGCGCAGCGCCAAGCGCTTTTCCGCGAGCAGGCTGCGGGTGCCTTCGGTCCAGGTAAAAGCGGGATCGCGATCTGCGCAGTGATAGCTATCGGCGAGCGCTTCTTCGAGATCGGCAATTTGCCGCACCAGTGCCCAGCGCGCCAGGGTGTGTGCGCCAACGCGGCCGGCTGTGCGGAACAGCGGTGAACATGCTGCTTGAGTGCTCGTTTGCATCGGCGCGTCCTCCAGATTTCAGTGGCGCTATGGTCGCACTGAAAGATGAAGGCTTTATGAAGGTGCCTAAGGGCCCCTCAACTAAAAGGCAGTCGCCGCACCGGCTTCCCCGTCAGCGCAAAGAGTGCGTTGGCCACGGCGGGTGCGATCGGCGGCACACCGGGCTCGCCAACACCGCTGGGTGCCTCTCTTGAGGCCACGATGTGCACTTCAACCTGCGGCATCTCAGCGATGCGCAGCGGTTGATAGCGATCGAAATTGATCTGTTCCACAGTGCCGTCCTTGAGCGTGACGGCCTCACGCAGCGCCGCACCCAGGCCCATGCCGATCCCGCCTTCCATCTGTGCCCGTACAATGTCTGGATTGATCGCAATTCCGCAATCGACGGCGCATACCACGCGATCCACTTTGAAAGTGCCGTCGGCGTGTTGGGTGATGTCTGCGACTTGCGCGACATAGGAATTGAACGACTCGTGCACGGCGACGCCGCGGCTTTGCCCCTTGCCGGTTGGCGCTGGACCCGCCTGTGCGACGGCGAGCTCAAGTACACCGAGATGCCGCGGATGATCGATCAGCAACGCGCGCCGTAGCGCAATGGGATCACGCCCGGCCGCGGCTGCCACTTCATCCAGGAAGGCTTCGGTCGCGAAGCCATTGAAAGAATGCCCGACCGAACGCCACCACAAGGTGGGCACACCAACCTCCGGCAGGTGAATATCAACCAGACAATTCGCGACCTGATACGGCAGATTGTGCGCGCCTTCGATGGCAGTGGCATCGACACCGTCCTTCACCATGCCGGCTAAGGGTGTGCGTTGAAGAAAGCTCTGCACCACAATTCGGTGCTGCCACGCGATGAGCTTACCGCTGGCATCGAGTCCCGCGCGCAGTGCGTGATAGGCCATCGGTCGAAAACATCCGCTCTGCATATCGTCTTCACGGGTCCACTGCAGTTTGACGGGCGCGCGACCCTTGATGGCCTGCGCTACCATCACCGCCTCGGCGATGTAATCGGAATCCAACGCCGCGCGGCGCCCGAAACTGCCGCCCGCGAACTGGGTATGAATAATCACCTGCTCAGGTTGCAAGCCGGTCAACTGCGCGACGATTCTCTGATCGGTGGTCAGCGCTTGCGCGCCACTCCAGATTTCACAGGCATCACTGCGCAGTTCGCACACGGCATTCAACGGTTCCATCGCGGCATGGGCGAGATACGGGAACTCATAGGTCGCTTCGACCACCTTGGCCGCGCTCGCGAATGCTTGCTTGACCTCACCGTCATTGCGCGCAATCGCGCCCGGCTGTGTGGCCAGTGTCGCAAACGTCTGCCACAGCGCTGCGCTGCTGCGGCGTTCCGCGTGTGCTTCGTCCCATTCCAGCACAAGTGCGTCGCGACCGCGCTTGGCGGACCAGAAATCCATGGCCAGCACCGCGACGCCGCGCGGAATCGCCACCACTTCAACCACCCCTGCGATCTGTTTTGTCGCAGCGGCATCCCAATGTTTCAAAGTCGCGCCGAAGCGCGGCGGGTGTGCGACCACCGCATGCAACATGCCCGGCCGCACGACATCGATGGTGTACTGCGCGCGGCCATGTGTTTTTTCGGGGCTGTCGATGCGTGGCAGGGCTTGGCCGATTAATGTGAAATCCTCAAGCGCCTTCAAGGTTAAATCGGCAGGTGGCGTCTGGGTGGCGGCGGCCACCGCCAGCTCGCCAAATGTCGCTCGCTTACCACTGGCATGCTTGAGCAAACCTTGACTGACCGAAATTTCCGCGGCCGGTACCTGCCAGGCGTCAGCAGCGGCGGCGACCAGCATCGCACGCGCACCGGCACCAGCACTGCGCAGTTGTTCCCACGAGTTCGCGATTGAGGAAGATCCACCCGTGCCCTGCACCGGGCCCCACTGCAAGTTGTTGTAACGCGTGGCATCGGCCGGCGCGAATTCCCACCGCATTTGCGCCCACGCTGCGTCGATCTCCTCTGCCACGATTGTCGTCAACCCGGTCGTCACGCCCTGTCCTTTGTCGAGATGTTTGATCACGACCGTCACGGTGTTGTCTGCGTTCACGCGCACGAAGTGATTGAAGAGCGGCGACTGTGCCAGCGCAGCAACGCTATCGCGCGGTGTCCATCCTAGTGAAAAACCGGCGGCACCTAAGCCGATAATCTGCAAAAAGCCGCGTCGCGTAACCAAGGTACGGATGTCGTGCATTGAATTATCCATATCACGCTTCCTGCAAGTTCTCGGCGGCGCGATGAATCGCCGCACGAATCCGCTGGTAAGTCGCACAACGACAGAGATTGCCGCGCATCGCGCTGTCGATGTCCTGGTCGCTCGGCATTTTGTTCTGCGCGAGCAGGGCCGCGGCGCTCATGATCTGCCCGGACTGACAATAGCCGCATTGCACGACATCAAGCGTCTGCCAGGCTTGCTGAGCGGCCAAGCCTGCCGGATCACTGAGGCCTTCGATGGTGGTGATCTTCGCGCCAGCAAGGCCCGCGAGTGGGGTTACACAGGCGCGAGTGGCAGTGCCGTTCACGTGCACCGTGCACGCCCCGCACTGCGCGATGCCGCAGCCGTATTTGGTGCCGGTGAGGTGAGCGTGATCGCGCAGATACCAGAGCAGGGGCATTTCTGCATCGGCTTTAGTGGTCACCGGCTGGCCATTGAGTTCGAAGCTAAGGGTTGGCATGTCGCGTCCTTTCAAATTAAAAACGACCACGGAGGCACGGAGGACACTGAGAATACAAGAACGATCCAAAATTGCGGCGCTAAAAGCCCACCCACGTGAAGAGCCACAGGAAGAGGAGACTGGTCTACGCTTCCTATGGCTTTTCGCGTGGGTGGGATATTAGTCTCCCGTAGGTCGGATAAGCGTTAGCGTCATCCGACGATTGACGACGGATGGCGCCCTACGGACTGAATCACCCATCGCGGCTAAAGCCGCTCCTACGGTAATAAAATCAAAGCACGTGGCTTAGCCTTGTCGTGTTAGCCAGCCCTGCGTGGAAGAAATTTACTCACCTCTGCCAAGCGCCAGCTGCTGCCGCACTTCCTCGCGCGCCACGTGACGCACGTCCTTGCCTTCGACCAGAAAAATCGCGTTCTCGCAGATGTTGTCGGCGTGATCGCCAATACGCTCAAAGGCGCGCGCCGCGAGCACGGCATCCAATACTGGGCGAATGCTGCGCGGATCTTCCATCATGTAGGTAATGAGCTGGCGCATCACTGCCTCAAGTTCTTTATCGACCTCCATGTCTTCCTGGGCGACGTCAAGCGCGGCATGTGAATCCATGCGCGCAAAGGCATCGAGCGCTGCACGCAGCATGCGGCGTACGTGGTAGCCCATGGCGAGCACGCCCACGTAGTACGTGCGCGGGCTGCCGGTATTCGCAAAATTGGTGACGATTCGCGCAACCTTTTTTACTTCGTCGCCCACCCGCTCCAGATCAGTAATGATCTTGCTCACCGCGAGCACCAGCCGCAGATCACCTGCGGCCGGCTGCCGGCGCAGCAGAATCGCGGTACATTCACCGTCGATCGCCACTTCCATGTCGTTCACCTGATAGTCGCTTGAGGCAATCTGTTCGGCGAGTTCGAGATCCGTCTTCGACAGCGCTTCGAGCACCTGGGTCAGGGAGTCTTCCACCAAGCCACCCATCGCGAGCACTTTCGAGCGGATATCTTCCAGTTCTTTGTCAAACTGCTGCGAAATGTGATGAGTGCGCGACATAACCATGGGGTGGATTCCTGTGCTAACCGTAGCGTCCGGTGATGTAGTCTTCGGTCTTCTTCTGGCGCGGCGTGGTGAACAGCGTTTTGGTTTCGCCAAATTCGATCAGATCGCCCATATACATGAACGCGGTGTGATCAGACACGCGTGCAGCTTGTTGCATGTTGTGGGTAACGATCACAATTGTATAGTTCTGCTTCAGCTCGTAGACCAGTTCTTCAATTTTGAGCGTTGAGATTGGATCGAGTGCAGAGGCCGGCTCATCCAGCAATAACACCTCGGGTTCGATGGCGATGGCACGTGCGATGACCAGCCGCTGCTGCTGCCCGCCGGACAGACCAAGCGCGTTGTCGTGCACGCGATCACGCACCTCCTCCCACAGCGCCGCCGCCCGCAGCGCTTCCTCCACCGCACGATCAAGGGTTCGCCGATTCTTCACGCCCTGAATGCGCAAACCATAGGCCACGTTTTCGTAAATCGATTTCGGAAACGGATTGGGCTTCTGAAACACCATCCCGACCCGGCGGCGCAAATTTGCGACATTCACCCGGGGATCGAGGATGTTCTCGCCCTTGAGTTTGATTGAACCCTCCGTGCGCACGCCGAGGATCAACTCATTAAGGCGGTTAAAACTGCGCAGCAAGGTGGACTTGCCACAGCCGCTGGGGCCAATGAAGGCGGTGACTCGTTTTTCGGGGATGACGAGATTGATGTTGTTCAGGGCGCGCTTCTCGCTGTAGTACAGCGACAGGTTCTCCACCCGCAGGCATTCCGGCGTAACAGTCGGCGCCGCCTCCGGCGCATGGCCGCGGGCTGCGCGGAAATCCACGCCAGGTGTTGGCGTCGACGCTGAACTGGCTGTTGCCACTGCCTCTCCTCGCGCAGCGTTCGGTTTGGGCACTTCAATGGTCTGCTGCATTGTACTTCTCACGCAGGCGATTACGGATCTGAATCGCGGCAAGGTTGAGCGACATGATAATGATGACCAACAACAGCGCGGTGGCATAGACCAGCGGCCGCGCTGCCTCGACATTCGGACTTTGAAATCCTACGTCATAAATGTGAAAACCGAGATGCATGAATTTTCGATCAAGATGCAGAAACGGGAACTCACCGTCGAGCGGCAGCGAGGGCGCGAGTTTAACCACGCCCACCATCATCAACGGCGCGACTTCGCCCGCGGCGCGCGCGACCGCCAGAATCAGGCCGGTCATCATCGCCGGGGTCGCCATCGGCAGCACGGTGCGCCAAAGCGTCTCGGCTTTGGTCGCGCCCAAGGCCAGACTGCCCTCGCGGATCGCGCGCGGAATCCGCGTGAGTCCTTCTTCGGTGGCGACGATCACCACCGGCACAGTGAGAATCGCGAGAGTTAGTGAGGACCACAGCAGGCCCGGGGTGCCGAACGTCGGCGCGGGCAGTTTGTCTGCAAAGAACGCGCGATCAATCGAACCGCCCAGGAAGTACACGAAAAAGCCAAAGCCGAACACGCCATAAACCACGGACGGCACGCCAGCCAGATTGTTCACCGCGATCCGGATCGCACTGGTGATCGGGCCCGCCTTGGCATACTCGCGCAGGTAGACTGCGGCGACAACGCCGAACGGTGTCGCCACAATCGACATCACGATCACCATCAGCACGGTGCCGAAAATGGCGGGGAATACGCCGCCTTCGGTATTCGCTTCGCGCGGCTCATCGCTGGTGAACTCACCCACCTTCACACAGTAATGCCAGACTTTTGCACCCCACGACATGGCGTTCGGGCGAAATACCCGCACGACCTGGTCGAAGGACACCACACGCGGTTCGTCGCTGATGGTTTTCACCAGCAGCGCGTCGCGTTTCACGTCAGCGTGGAGATCAGCCAGACGTGCGCTGAGCTTGGCGAAATCGGCGTCGAGTCCAGCGCGTGTGGTCGCGAGGATCTTCAGTCCAGCGACATCGTGCGCCTTGGTGAGTGTTCGTTCCTGCAAACGCAGACGTTCCATGGCGGCATTGATATGCCCGATTTCGCTGCGTTCGAGGCGTTTCAGCTCGGCCTTTAATGTGTTGCTGCGCGCCAGGCGCGCGACCAGCTCATCCCACGGTGCCGGCGACGCGAGTGCGGTCTCGCCTTCGCGCACGTCGGTGAGATAGCCATAAAAATTGCCCCACTCCGTGCGTTCCACCACCATTGCGTCGGTTGGATATTCCAAGTGCTTCAGTTCGGTTTCGGCAATCCAGCGAAAATCGTTGGCATCGACATCGCGGTTGCCGACCTTGATGAGATAGCGCCGCACCACCGTCATACCGTCGGGCACCGTGCCACCGGCTTCGCGCACCCGGGTCGCTGAGACGATTTCGTCGTCGACAAGCTCCCCCAGCAGGTGCTCGGTCTCGCCGTTGGCATTCACCAGCGTGATCGCGGCAACCTTGCTGGGCCAGAAGTGCGCGAGCCCGTTGAATGCGATTAGGAACAACAGACCGAACACCATCACCAAACTGAGACTCACAGTACCGGCCGTCAGCCACACCCAGGGGTTACCGCTGGCGACCCATTCTCGAAGCGTTGGTTGCATTACAAGTTACCGTACTTGGTGCGCAGGCGCTGGCGCACGATCTCGGCCACGGTATTGAACATGAAGGTCACCCCAAACAGCACCAGTGCGGCGAGAAACAACACGCGATAATGCGTGCTGTTCACTTCGGACTCTGGCATTTCGACCGCAATATTGGCGGACAGCGCACGGAAACCCTGGAATATATTCAGATCCATAATCGGCGTGTTGCCGGTCGACATCAGCACGATCATCGTCTCACCCACCGCGCGCCCGAGACCAATCATGATGGCGGAGAAAATCCCGGGGCTCGCGGTTAACAGCACCACTCGCGTGACGGTCTGCCAGGGCGTCGCGCCGAGCGCAAGCGAACCAGTACTCAGCTGGCGCGGCACACCGAATACTGCGTCCTCGCTGATTGAGTAAATATTTGGAATCACCGCAAACCCCATCGCGATCCCCACCACCAGCGAATTTCGCTGGTCGTAGGTAATCCCAAGCACTTGGCTTAGCCAGCGCGGCAGGTTGCCGCCAAAGAACAACTGCTCAAGTGGTTGGCTTATCGTCATGGTGATCCACAGCACACCGCACACAATCGGGATCAACAGAATTGCTTCTGTCCCTTCCGGCACCCGGTGACGGAGCTTACCCGGCAGGCGCGTCCAACCCCACGCCGCCCAGAATATCGCGAACGGCATCAACGCCGTTGCACTCAACACGCCAATCAAATGCGTTTCGATTAAGGGGGCGAGCCACAACCCGGCGAGGAAACCCAGGATGACGGTCGGCAACGCCGCCATGATTTCGATCGAAGGTTTCACCAACATTCGCACACGTGGCTGCATGAAATACGCGGTATAGATCGCGCCAAGTACCGCAATGGGGATCGCAAACAACATGGCGTAGACGGCCGCTTTGATAGTGCCAAAGGTCAGCGGCGTCAGGCTGAATTTTGGCTCGAAATCACTGCTCGCAGACGACGACTGCCAGATATATTCCGTCTGGCTGCGGCCTTCATACCAGACTTTGCCCCATAGCGAATGCCAGGAAACTTCGGGGTGCCGGTTGCGGACTTTGAACGTGGCTAAGGTTTGAGTGGCGGTCAAAACGGCGAGCGCATCAGCGCGCGGTGCGATCGCAGCCGCCAATGGTGCCGCTGTCAGTAGCCCGCTTTGCATCAGCAAGGTGCGTTCGGCAGTAGTATGAAACAGCCCCAAGGTGCCTTTGGTGTCAATCGCCGCAAAACCCTTACGAAAGTACTCCGGCAGGATGACTTTAATCGGGTGTTCGAAGCTGCCAAAGCTACGCACGTGCGTCAGCCGGTAGTTGTTCTCGTTATCGCGCACGGGAAACCATTGCGTCACGCGACCACGGCTGTCCCCAATCAAAAGCGAGGTGCCACCGCTCAGAAATTCGACTGCGGTGACGGTAGTGCCAGCCGGTACTACCTGCGGTTCTTCCCTGAGTTGCGGCGCTTCCTTGTCGCGAATATCAAAAAAGCGCGCCCGTCCGTTGGCGGTCATGACATAGAGTTCTTGCTGATCGACATCGAGTGCAATGACGGTTGGATTTTCGACAATTTTCCCGATCACCACCTGGGTCGCCTCGAAACTCACCTCTTCCTCTAGCAGGGATTCAACCTTTGCGTAATTCGTGAGATAGAGCGTGTGATCATTGGCAAGCGCCGCAATGGTGGCACCTTCGTCGCTCGCTTCGGCGGCCAGCGCGATAATGGTTTTTCCGGCAGGCACGGCACGCACCGGATCCGGGCCCAGCGGATAGGCAATTTCGGGGCTGGAGATTCGCCGATTCTCTTCAAAGCGTTCCTGATAGCGGGGTTTAGCGAGCAAGACCTCACCGGACGCTAAGCCGAGGGCAATTGTCTGCGCGCTGCGGGTGGTGCCATTAATGGCGGTGAGCGCCGCGTGCGCTGGGATCAGGCTGCCGTGGACGAGTGGCGTGCCGGTCGCGATTTCCACAAAACTGTAGCTGCCGTCCGGGGCGAGCACGAAACCAATATCCGCATATTCGTTCAGTGAGAATTGGGCGACCTCTGTCACCGGCCAGGGCACTGTCCCGCGCGGCGTCACCGCCGCCGAGCGGAAAAGCGGCAGTACAACCATCACCAGGAAAACGAAAATAGTGAGGATAGCGACGATAACCGTCACGCCACCGATCGCCATCGTGGCGCCGAACACCTTGTCTTTGAGCATCCGGAAACCCCGGTTGCTGAGTTCAGACTTGGCGAGGGCGGAGAGGGCGGGTTCAGTCACTGGGTTTCCGGCATCTGGCTTTTCGGGTCAGCGAGGGATCTCGCGCGGCGCATCTGCCCTTGCGAACTGCGGTGCATTATGACCGCGCGCCGACTGAAAGGAAGCCGCCGCGCGGTTGTTCAGCCCCGCGCTGCCGCGCGGACCAAGGCGCTATTTCGGATCAACACCCAGGACTGATTTCAAGTATTTGTCGGCCACCTTCGCGGGCAACGGAATATAGCCATCCTTTACTACAGTTGTTTGGCCGAGCTTCGAGAGCACCATGCGCAGGAATTCGGTTTCCAGCGGCGGCAACGCTTGATTCGGCTGCTTATTTACATAAACAAAAAGGAAACGCGAGAGCGGGTACTTACCAGACAGGGCGTTCTTCTTGCTCGGCTCGACATAATCCTGGCCGGCTTTCTTCGCCAACGAGACCATTCTCACCCCTGAGGTGCGATAACCTTCGCCCGAATAACCGATGCCATTGAGCGACTTGGTCACCCCTTGTACCACTGAGGCCGAGCCCGGTTGTTCATTCACTGTGTTCTTGAAATCGCCCTTACACAGCGCAAATTCTTTGAAATAGCCATAGGTGCCGGAAACCGAATTGCGTCCGAACAGCTGAATCGCCTGGCTGGCCAGTTCGCCCTGCACGCCGAGATCACCCCAGGTGGTGGGTGACTTGTCGTGTCCACAGAGCCGGGTTGCGGAGAAAATCGCATCCACTTCTGGAATCGACAGCCCCTTAATGGGGTTGTCCTTATGGACAAACACGGCCAACGCATCGACCGCCACCGGGATGGCGGTCGGCTTGTAGCCATACTTGCCTTCAAAGGCCGCGACTTCTTCGCTCTTCATTTGCCGGCTCATTGGCCCCAGATTCGCCGTGCCTTCGGTGAGCGCCGGCGGCGCGGTACTCGAACCCGCAGCCTGGATCTGCACATTCACATTCGGGTAGAGCTTTTTGAAATCTTCGGCCCACAGGGTCATGAGATTGGCGAGCGTATCCGAGCCGATGCTCGAAAGATTGCCCGAAACCCCACTCGTTTTGGCGTAATCCCGCAAGCCAGCATCCAGCGCGTCGCCCGGTGACGCGGCCCATGCGGTGGGCAGCAACGCGACGCTGAGCAAGGCAAGCCACTGCGTCAGCTGGAGTTTCAACTTAAATTTCAAGCTCAGCACACTGCTTCTCCTTTATATGAATGTCACCGGCTATTCTTGGTCCCAATTGTGACAAGTAGATGACGATTCGCTTGCACTCCACCCTATTTGAGCGCCACCACATACACAATCCAGCCAGCGTCCGGATCCGCCGTTTCAATCGGCTGGTAATCACCATCGCCATCCTGCTGCTCCGCATCCCAGCCCTGGCCGTACACAATGGAACGCGCAAAGCCCGCCTCTGCCAGCACTTCGCGAATTTCCGGCAGCGTCCACAGCCGCCAATCATAGGTAAATGCCTCCTTAAGCCAGGAGCGATCAGGCATTTGGAAATGGATGTGGCAGCGCAGATCGCCGTTTACGGGGTTATAGCTCGCCTGATCCCACACATAGGTGAAACCGCGCAACTCGCGTTTCTCCTTAAGGACACGGAAAGCGTCGTAACCGCCGTAACAATCGAGCATGAACATGCCGTCAGCGGCCAAGGCGCGGTGTGCGGCGCGAAAATAATCACGCAGCGCGGTGCGTGTTTTGAAGATCCAATAACTGAAATTCATCGCGAGCAATACGTCCTGCGGTGGCGACTTCGCCTGCATGACATCTTCGTTAAGCAGGGTCAGACGCCCGCGCTCGCCGCGCGAGAGCTTGCTTACATGATGGGCCTCGCCCCACGCCAGGACCGACGGATCGAGATCCACGCCGATTGCGCGATGCTGGCGGTGACGGCGCACCCAGGTGGTCGCGACACTGGCCGTGCCGCAGAAATCCTCGCGCAGAAAACGCGCATTGCGCCCACGCAGCCGTTGGTACTCGCGGGTGACGAAATCGACTTCGGCCGCCGCATCCTGCACCGAACGTTCGTACAAATTGTGGCGATCCGCGCGCTCTGCTTGCGTACGCGTGGCTGGCCGACGGGGCGTGACGGGGACAGTTCGAGTAGCGCGCATTTCAATGATTTTCCTCGTTATACTTGAATGAAATCAGGCGGCGCATCTTAACAGTCTGCGTAGTCTGCGAAACACCGTCAGGTTGCAAGAGTCTCATCGAAGATGGATGCCAAAACCTTAGAAGCCACCGACCCCCGGCTCTATATCAATCGCGAGCTGTCTTTGCTCGAGTTCAATCGGCGCGTACTCGAACAAGCGAAGGATGAGAGTAACCCGCTGCTCGAGCGCTTGCGATTCCTGTGCATTGCGAGCAGCAATTTAGACGAGTTTTTTGAGATTCGGGTGGCCGGGCTGAAGGAACAGGTGGCCTTTCAATCCGCCCCGGTGGGGCCTGATCAGCTGAGCCCCGGCGATCAGTTGAAACGCATCAGTGAAATCACCCACGCGCTGGTCACGGACCAGTACCACGTGTTGAACAGTGTACTCACCCCCCTGCTCGCGGCCGCTGGTATTCACTTTCTGAAGCGCGGGGAATGGAACGCGCGGCAGGCCCAGTGGGTGAAACGCCATTTCTATCGCGAACTGCTGCCAGTGCTGAGCCCCATTGGGCTCGATCCCTCACACCCGTTTCCACGCATCCTGAATAAGAGCTTGAACTTCCTGGTCTCCCTCGAAGGGACCGATGCCTTCGGGCGCGACAGCGCAATCGCAATTGTCCAGGCGCCGCGTGCCTTGCCCCGCGTGATCAATATTCCAGTTGAGTTCGCCACCGATCCGCACGAGTTCGTTTTCCTGTCCTCGATCATTCACGCGCATGTCGAAGATCTTTTTCCTGGCATGCGCGTGACCGGGTGTTATCAGTTTCGCGTGACCCGCAACAGCGAGCTATTCGTGGAAGATGAAGATGTCGAAGATTTATTGCACGCGCTGGAGGGTGAGCTGCATCAGCGCCGCTTTGGTGATGCGGTGCGCCTGGAGGTCGCGGATGACTGCCCCAATGAGATGATTAGCCTGCTGCAGCAAGAGTTCAAACTGGCGCCTGAAGATATTTATCGCTGCCATGGCCCGGTCAATTTAACGCGCCTGATGGCAGTGCCGGACATGATCGAACGCGCCGATCTCAAGTTCCCAATCTTTACCCCGAGCCGACCGCGCCGCCTGCCGCTTGGCATGGACGTCTTCGCCGCCATCAGACGTGGCGATCTGCTGCTGCACCATCCTTTTGAATCCTTCTCGCCCGTCATCGATTTATTACGCCAGGCCGCAGCAGATCCTGACGTGCTGGTGATTCGGCAAACGCTTTATCGCACCGGCCCGGATTCCCCGATTGCGAAAATTCTGGTCGATGCGGCGCGCGCCGGCAAGGAAGTCACCGTGGTGGTTGAATTGAAAGCGCGCTTCGATGAAGAAGCAAACATTGAACTCGCGACGCGTCTGCAGGAAGCCGGTGCGCATGTGGTGTACGGTGTGGTGGGCTTTAAAACCCACGCCAAGATGATTCTGGTGCTGCGCCGCGAAGGCAAACAGCTGCGCCGCTACGTGCACCTCGCGACCGGCAACTACCATCCGCGTACCGCACGGCAATACACCGATTTCGGTTTATTCACTTGTGATAACACCCTCGGCATGGACGTCCAGAAAATCTTCCATCAGCTGACCGCGCCTGGACGCGCCGGCAAGCTCAAAAAACTGCTGCAGTCGCCCTTCACGTTGCACAGTCACGTGCTGTCCTTAATCGCGCGGGAAGCCGCGCATGCACGCGCGGGTCGGCCGGCGCGGATTATCGCCAAGATGAACGCGCTAATTGAAGTGAAGATCATTCAGGCGCTTTACGACGCGTCCCGCGCCGGAGTGAAAATTGATCTGATCGTGCGCGGCGTGTGTGCGTTGCGCCCAGGAATCGAGGGGATGTCCGATAACATCCGCGTGCGGTCCATTGTGGGGCGCTTTCTGGAACATTCGCGAGTGTTCTTCTTTCAGAACGATGACGACAAGGAAGTCTATCTCTCAAGCGCGGACTGGATGGGGCGCAATTTCTTTGATCGCATCGAAGTGTGCTTCCCGCTCGAAGACAAGCGATTGCGCGAAAGAGTGATTAAAGAAGGCTTGGAAATTTACCTGAGCGACAACACCCGGGCGTGGGCGCTGCACAGCGATGGTAGCTATCATCGCTTGAAAGCCGGTGCGAAGACGCGCGACGCACAACTGCAGTTGCTGGCGCAACTCAGCGAGTGACGATAAAAGCGGGAAAGTGCGGTCTAAATAGCCCAAATAGGGCGGAAAAGCGCAGCGCCTTCCGCCGCATGAGGCTACCTCCTAAACCTCGTCATCCATCCTCTACCCCAAGCACACATGGATCCCGGGTCTTCGCCCGGGATGCCGGAATCTGATGTCGGCATGCGGCGGAAAAGCGCTGCGCTTTTCCGCCCTATGAGTTCTATGACCAGTCCGCCGGTAGGAGCGGCTTTAGCCGCGATGGAAAGTGAGAGGCATGCGTCGTATCAAGCATCCCATCGCGGCTGAAGCCGCTCCTACCATGGTCTCGAATGCGCGCGAAAGCTGTGTGCTTATTTAAACTTCAAGCGCAGGCCAATGGCCTTTAAATAACTCGCTTCCTGCGCAAGATCCGCCGCCACTAGCGCATGTTCGTCGAGCCAGCCTTTCGGCAGCACTAATCTAAGCAAATCGCCCTCCACGGTCAGTTCGAATCTCGGCAGAGAAGTCGCTCGACGCGCACGGTGCAGTACCACCGCCAAGCGCAACAGCACGCACAGTCGACGACAGATTGCCTGCTCGGCATCGGTCAACGCCGTCAATTCAACCAGCGGGAACTTGCGGCGGTGGCCGCGCACCAGAAAGGCCAATTGGCGCTGCTCGCCGCGCGAGAAGCCCGGCATATCAAGGTACTGCAGCAGGTAGGCGCCATGCTTGTGGTACTGCGAATGCGACACCGTCGAGCCGATTTCGTGGAGGCAGCTAGCCCAATGCAGGAGCTGCAGATGTTCCGCACCATGTAAACCCCAATTCGCCGCCGCTTGCTCCAATAAATTCTTCGCCGTCGCGGCGACCCGCGCAAGTTGTCCGCGATCAACCTGCAAGCGTTGCACGAGCATGTTGACGGTGTGCTGGCGCACATCCTCATGATGAATACGTCCCATGAGATCGTAGAGCACGCCTTCTCGCAACGCGCTGTCCGAAACCTGCATGCGCTCGATGCCGAGTTCTTCAAACGCACCGAGCGCAATCGCGCAACCACCGGCGAACACCGGACAGCGATCTTCGCGCACACCAAAGCGCGCCAGTTCGCTGACCTGGCCCAGATCGATCAACGCCGCGCGCAATTTCTGTAAGCCGGCCCGTGTGATGCCCTCTTCACTCCACCCGTGGGCGGCAAGCGCATCGGCAATCGCGAGTAGACTCCCCGAGGCGCCGATCGCAGCCTGCCAGCCACGGCTTCGAAAGGCCTCTTCAATCGGTTCAAATTCCTGCCGGGCGGCGATCTCGGCAGTGCGCAGGCGCTTGGCATCAATCCGTCCGTCACCGAAGTAGCGTTCGGTCATGCTCACGCAGCCCATATACAGGCTTTCCATCGCGATTGGCTGATGCCGTTGGCCGATGATGAGCTCGGTACTGCCGCCGCCGATATCCATTACGAGCCGCAAGCCACTGTCTTCGGCAAGCCCGTGCGACACCCCGAGGTAGATCAAACGGGCCTCTTCAATTCCGGACACTACATCGATCGGATGCCCGAGCGCGGCTTCGGCGCGCCGTAAGAAGGGTTGGCCATTACGCGCACGGCGCAGTGCATTGGTGCCGACCGCGCGCACTGCCTCCTGTGGCAGGTGTCGAATTCGCTCACCAAAACGTTGCATGCTGGCCAGTGCGCGCTCCATCGCAACATCAGTCAGGCGGCTGTCAGCATCCATGCCGGAGGCCAGACGGGTTACTTCCCGCAGACGGTCGAGCACTTTGAAGTGGCCGTTCTGGGGTTCAGCCACCACCAAGTGAAAACTGTTGGAGCCAAGATCAATGGCCGCGATGGGAGCTGAATGGGGCATGAGCGAGAGGACCGGCCTTGCGAGTTGCGGTGCCGACGGAACGCGGCGCCGCAAATTATAGCGATCAAGTTCAAGGGTTCGCATCGCTCAACCGCGTCCCGGGCGAAGGTCTATGGGCTTTTTAGCGTCGCTAAACGGCACTGACTTTAACTTGCCACGTGGTTACTGCTAACGCCTTGACACATTCACGTGCGTATAATGCCGCCCCTTTCGCCCGACCGGACTCCCCCCGTGATTCAGAATCTTCGCAATATCGCCATCATCGCGCACGTCGATCATGGCAAAACCACCCTTGTTGATCAGTTACTCCGGCAGTCCGGCACGCTCAATGTGCGGAAGGATACGGGTGAGCGGGTGATGGACAGCAACGATCTCGAGCGCGAGCGTGGGATCACCATTCTGGCCAAAAACACCGCACTCAATTGGCGCGAGTACCACATCAATATTGTCGACACCCCCGGACACGCCGATTTCGGCGGTGAAGTTGAACGGATTTTGTCGATGGTGGATTCGGTGCTCTTATTAGTAGACGCCGTCGAAGGCCCCATGCCACAAACCCGCTTCGTCACGCACAAAGCTTTTGCGCAAGGTCTGCGCCCGATTGTCGTGATTAACAAGATTGACCGGCCAGGCGCGCGCCCCGCCTGGGTGCTCGACCAAACTTTTGATTTATTCGATCGCCTCGGCGCCACCGAGGAGCAATTGGATTTCCCGGTGATCTACACCTCCGCCACGTTGGGCTTTGCGCGGCGTACGCCGGACGGCCCTGAAACCGACATGACGGTGTTGTTTGAGACCGTGGTGGAAAACGTGGCGGCGCCCGATGTCGATGTCGATGGTCCATTCCAGATGCAGGTGAGTTCACTCGACTATTCGAGTTACGTGGGTGCGATCTGCATCGGGCGTATCAAGCGCGGCACCATCCGCCCCAATACAAATGTCACGATTGTGGACGCAGCGGGCACCACGCGTTCCGGCCGAATCCTCGAAGTCCTAGGATTTCACGGCCTCACGCGCGAAGCACGTACGGAAGCCAGCGCTGGCGATATCATCGCGCTGACTGGCATCGATGCGCCGCGCATCTCCGATACGCTATGCCTGCCTTCTGCGGTGGAGGCCTTGCCGGCGTTGTTGGTGGATGAGCCGACGGTCAGCATGAGTTTCGAGGTTTCTGATTCGCCCTTTGTGGGCCGCGAAGGTCAGTTCGTCACCAGTCGACAAATTGGTGAGCGCCTGCAACGCGAGCTCATTCACAATGTGGCGCTGCGCGTTGAATTAACCAACGATCCCAAAGTCTTCAACGTTTCCGGGCGCGGCGAATTGCATCTCGCGATTTTGATCGAGAACATGCGCCGCGAAGGCTATGAACTCGCAGTGGGTCGCCCGCAGGTTATTTTGAAAGAAATTGATGGCGTGCAGTGCGAACCCTTTGAACAGCTCACAGTGGATGTGCCGACTGACGCTCAGGGCGCGGTCATGGAGCGTCTCGGTTCGCGCAAGGGCGCGCTCCTCGATATGGTGCCGGACGGCAAAGGCCGCGTGCGGCTCGACTATTCGATACCGTCGCGTGGGCTAATCGGTTTCCGCACCGAGTTCATGACCATTACATCTGGCGAAGGCCTGCTCTATCACACTTTTGAAAAATACGCGCCAGTCAAGCCGGGCAACCTCGGTGGCCGCGTGAATGGGGTGTTGATTTCGAATGGCGAAGGCAAGGCGCTGGCCTATGCGCTGTTCAGCCTGCAGGAACGTGGGCGGCTATTTGCGAGTCATGCGGATGAAGTTTACGAAGGCATGATTATCGGGATTCATTCGCGCGACAACGATCTCGTGGTGAATCCGTTGAAGGCCAAGCAGCTCACCAACATTCGTGCCGCGGGCACTGATGAGAACCTGCTGCTCACACCGCCGATTAAGTTTGATCTCGAACAGGCGCTGGAATTCATCGCGGATGACGAATTGGTCGAAGTGACACCGACTGCGGTGCGGGTTCGTAAGCGCATGCTGAAGGAACATGATCGCAAGCGTGAACAGCGCCAGAAGACGGCCTGAGGAATCACTGCTTATTGCTTTGCGAATACGGTCGTCGGCCTACGGCGGAAGGCGCTGCGCTTTTCCGCCCTATGTTTCGACTAAACGAAAAGTCGAAATTTGATGATAGGGCTACTCCAACGGGTTACCCAGGCGTCGGTCACGGTAGAGGGTTCTGTGGTCGGCGCGATTGAGCGCGGCTTGTTGGTCTTCATCGGTGTGCAACCACAGGACGGCGTGAAGAACGCCGCGCGCTTGGTGGAACGCCTGTTAGGTTACCGCGTATTTCCGGATGCGACTGGCCGCATGAATCTGAGTCTGCACGATATCGCGGGCGGTCTGTTGCTGGTGCCACAATTTACCTTGGCCGCTGACACCACCAAGGGCACGCGCGCTAGCTTTACCAGCGCCGCACATCCGACTGAAGGCGCAAAGCTGTTCGAAGAATGCGTGCGTCTTGCGCGCTCCCAGCACCCGCGCGTAGCCACTGGTCGTTTCGGTGTCGACATGCAGGTGGCGCTTATTAACGACGGCCCAGTCACCTTTTGGTTAACCGCGTAATTTCCATGCAACGCACCATTAAGGGCTTCGTGCAGGATGATCTTGGCGACTGGGTCGCACTCCTCGATTGCAGTCACCGCCAGCATGTGCGGCACGATCCGCCATTCGTCGAGCGCGCGTGGATCACCACCGAGGAGGGTCGCGCGGCGCATCTTCTGCAGGCGCTCGAATGTCCACTGTGTGATCGCTTCGAGTGGCCAGCACACCTCGCAGCTTATAAACGCACCCCTGAGTTTACGGCCGACACGATCCCCGCTGGCCTGCTTAAAGATCATTCCACGAAGCAGGGCGTATGGGGGCGAATCGTAATCCTTGAGGGCAAGTTGCACTATCAGATCGATGCCCTCAACACGAGTTTCGAATTAACGCCTGAGGTACCCGGCATCGTGGTCCCGCAGATGCTGCATCATGTCGCACCGCTCGGCGCAGTGCGCTTCTATGTCGAGTTTTATCGCTAGCCTTCCAAGCCTAACCGCTGATGCCATTCGGCAAGCGATTCACGTGGATATTCCGCGTAACGCTGATCGCGCCTCGCCACCACCGGCACTACCCATTCGGCCTTTGAGTCCAGCATAAGATGTACCCTTTCCGGGGGGACGGGCAGCGGGGTGTCGATGGCGGAGGCGAACGGGTGAATCAGTTCTGGCCAGCGTGGATCCCACACCCACAATGGACTGCCACAATGCTGACAAAATTGACGGCGCGCGGGACTTTTCTTCTTGCGCCCGTTGGCGCCCGCGATCCGCGCCTGATAGACCGCGAGGTGCTGCTCGCCTTTGACCTTCAGCGAAGCCGCCTCACCGCCGAGGTTGATGGCAAATCCACCACCGCCGGCAGTCTTACGGCAGATTGAGCAATAGCAGAGGTTGAATGGGTACGGATGATTGGTTTCGAGTGTGAAGCGCACCTTGCCGCAATGACAGGATCCCTTTAGCCGCATAGCCCCTCCCCTCGCAAGTTTTTATTTACAGTTAACACTATGACCAAGCGCCTTTTGATCGTCTATCACTCTGCGACCGGCGGCACCCAGCGCATGCTGGATGCGGTGGTGGCCGGCGCGCGTGATCCGGAAATTCGCGGTATCGAAGTGTGCGTGCGTGCGGCGTTGGTGGCCACTGCGGCGGAGGTCCACAGTGCGGCCGGGATCCTGCTCGGCACGCCGGAGAACTTCGGCTATATGTCTGGCGCACTCAAATATTTTTTCGATCAAATTTACTATCCCTGTCTTGAGCACACGCAAGGCCTGCCGTATGGCCTGTTCATTCGTGCCGGCAACGATGGCCTGGGCGCGCAAACCGCGGTCGAACGTCTGACGCTCGGCTTGCGCTGGCGGGCGGTGATACCGCCTGTAATCGCCAAAGGGGAACTCACCGAGGCCCATCTCGCGGCCTGCACGGAGCTCGGCCAGACGCTGGCGGCGGGCTTGGAAGCGGGCGTGTTCTGATTGCGCTGGGTCAAGCAAAAATGGGGTTTCGCTAGGCGATTGTGTGCAGGCCAGCACTATAATGCGGTCGAAGCCCCCTCTTGATCGCGCAAGGACGTCCATGACCGCCGATAACACAGCACGTCTGCCCAGCGGCGACGCACAACCGCTGAAACGAGACATTCGCAAGACCGGCATCGATCCCGACTTCTGGTATCCGATTGCCCATAGCAAGGAAGTGAAACCAGGCAAGGCGCATCCAGCGACCTTCGCTGGTGCGCCAATAGTGCTGGTGCGTGGCAAGGCGGGACGGGTGTTCGCACTCGAAGACCGTTGCGCGCACCGCCAAGTGCCGTTACACGTCGGCGAAGTCCTGGCGGATGGGATCAAGTGTGGTTATCACGGCTGGACCTACAATGAACAAGGCCACTGCACCAGCGTGCCCTATCTCGATCACGCCAGCATGCGCCCGAACAATGTGCGGGCGTATCCCTGCCGCGAAGCCTATGGGCTCATTTTCGTGTTTCCGGGTGACAGTGCCAAGGCCACTATCGTCGCCTTCCCGGACGTGCCCTCCGCGACTAATCCAGACTACAAGACGCGCTATCTCAGTCGCCGTATCAACTGCCATTACACCTTCATGCACGAGAACTTGATGGACATGAATCATCAATTCCTGCATCGGCGGCTGATGGGCGGAATCAAGACGATATTCCTCGGCGTGCGCAGCGGTGATAACTGGATCGAAGCGGACTACACCTTCAAGCGCAATGAAGGTAAGCAACCCCTGGGCGAAAAGTTCATGCTCGGCAAACGTCCCGAGTCGCAACCCGATGAACGCGATCTGATGACGATTCGCACTGAGTATCCCTACCAAACGCTCAAGTTCTGGACGGCAGGTAGCCCCACGCCGGCACTGGATTTGTGGAATATCTACATTCCGCTCGATCAGGCGCAACGTACCAATCACACCTACGGCCTGATGATGATTAAACGGCCGTCGATGCCTGGTCTCATCAATCTGCTATGGCCGGCGATCGTGTGGTTCACGAATGGAATTTTCGGTGAGGACCGTTGGATTTGCGAACTCGAACAGGCGGCGTTCGATGCCCAGGGTGAAGATCGCAATCAGGAAATTTTTCCGGCGATCCGCGGGCTACGCAGAGTGCTGGTGGATAATGGCGTGCCGTTGGAAACGTAACGTCGCCGCTACTTGCGCCGTACCACGCCGGCGCCGGTCGAGTCCGCGCGGCGCATCCCGGGGGCATCGAACAAGGCCGGGTTGTTGATGAAGGCGTTCATCCACTCAAGCGTGTCCCCACCCCAGAAAAGCTGGCCCCGGATCTCAAAGGTTGGCACCCCCCACACGCCTGCCGCAACGGCGCGCTCAGTATTTTGGACGAGCTTGGCTTTCACTTCCGGGTCCGCGATTAGCGGTGCGGCATCGGCGACTTGGAGTGCTTCGTGCAGCGCGCTCCACTCGGCTTCTGGATCGCGACCCTGACCCCAGATGAAATCGAACACCGTGTGAATATCCGCAGGCTGGGCGCCGCGCGCGATCAACAGTCGCAAAACCGCCAGCGGATTGAAGGGATGCCGGGGCGGCATCGTAAAAGGAATCCCGTGAAGCGCTGCCAACCATACGCATTGTCGATAGGTGTGCGAGCGCTTGGCCGGTAGCTCGGCCGGACCTTTCGTGTCCCATGCCTTCAGGAGACCTGCAAACAGCACGGGCACGAATTCGATCGCGAGCGCGGCAGAGAGTTCATTGAAGCGCTTGAGATGCAGATACGCATAGGGCGAGATCACATCGAAGTACCAGCGTACTGGGATTTTTTCCATCACCTGTATTCCTGTTGAGTGATACGCGAACGCAGCACCAGTGCCAGCATTGCGGCCGCAATTAAACCGAAGGCGGTCACTACCATAAACAATTCAGGCAACGTGAAGGCATCGTAGACACTCGCCACCCGACCACCCAAATAATTCCCGACCGAGGTCGCCAAAAACCACACACCCATGGTGAGGCCCGCGATGCGCGCCGGCGCCAGCCGCGACATCGCACTCAGACCAACCGGCGAGAGACAAAGCTCACCGATCGTATGCAGGAAATAAGTGCCCACCAGCCACCAGGGACTCACCTTCAGCCCAAGCTCAGCGTAGCTCGCCGCCAGAATCAAGACCCCGAAGCCAGCGGCCACAAAAACCAAGCCTAAAATAAACTTGGTTGTAGCAGCGGGATTCCGTCGGCCCAGCCGCAACCAGCCCCAGGCAAAAGCCGGCGCGAGCGTGATGATGAGCAAGGGGTTTAAGGACTGATACCAGGTCGGTGGGAACTCGTAGCCGAGCACCTCGATGTAGCGGTTGGTGTCGCGCTCGGCGAACAAGGTCAATGTTGAGCCGCCTTGTTCGAATAACGACCAGAACACGACTGCGGCGAGAAAGAGAATCACGATCAGGCGCAGGTTGTGACGCTCGTGTGGGGTCCAACTCCGGTTGAGAAAAATCCAGCTGAAAAAAATGCCGGTCGCCGCGAGCAACAAGCCACCGAACATGTCGCTGAGCCGCGCAATGCTCAAATAGCCTTGAGTGACGAGACCTGCAACGGCGGCGACTGTCATCGTCACGAGCGCGAGTCCGGCGATCAATTGGCGATATTCACGGGGCCCTGGTGGCTCGGCAGGGCGCAAGCTCTGTGGACTAAAGGTCGCGCTGCCGCGCATAAAAGTCCACAGCCCACACGCCATGCCCACCGCCGCCGCACCGAATCCCCAATGCCAGGCGAGGTCGGGCGCGATGCCCCAGGCGCTTAAGCGCGCACGAAACGGCGGCGCCAGTGCTAACCATCCACACACCAGCGGTGCCAGAAAAGCGCCGAGATTAATCCCCATGTAATAAATCGAAAAGCCGCTGTCGCGCCTGGGATCCTCTGGCGCATAGAGCTGCCCGACCATGGTGCTCACATTCGGCTTTAATAATCCGGTGCCGAGGATGATAAGCCCCAGGCCCACGAAGAACGTCTGCGTGCTCGGCCAGGCGAGACACGCATGGCCGCTCAGGATGAGCCCGCCGCCGAGCAACGTGGCGCGACGGGTGCCAAGCAGGCGATCCGCCACCCATCCCCCGGGTAAGCACGCGAGGTAGACCAAGCCCGCATACAGACCATAAATCGCGCCGGCTTTGGCCGTATCAAAGCCCAGGCCGCCCGCCGCGCGCGGTGCCGTCATGTAGAGGATTAACAGGCCCCGCATGCCGTAATAGCTGAAGCGCTCCCACAGTTCGGTGAAGAACAGCGCGCGCAGGCCGGCAGGGTGTGTGGTGCAATCTGGCGGAGACGTTTTTTTGTCCTTTCGCATTTCAACGCAGCTCTGACCGAGGGTGGCTCGAGTATCTCGATAGCGCTGGAGAAGAACAAGGGGACGCAGGATTAGGAATACCGACATCAGATTCCGGCATCCCGGGCGCAGACCCGGGATCCGTGGGCGCTTGAGGTAGAGGATGGATCCCGCCCCGGATATTTGCTTTGCAAATTCCGGGATGACGGGGTTTAGGAGGTGGCCAACCAAGGACGGTGGAAGGCGCTGCGCTTTTCCACCCTATGATCTGCAGTAAGTCATCGGCTCCTGATCGTCGCTACGCCAAGCCGTGCGCCCGCAGTTACACGCAGGCAACAAAGTGACACTGGCCGTTTGATATTAATTCGACTATTCTCGAATTATGGAATCGAATCACGCCTTAGTCGCTCTTGCCGCCCTGGCCCAGGACACCCGCCTCAAGATCTTCCGGATGTTGATTGAGGCCGGTCCCACCGGGCGGGTGGTAGGCGAGATTGGCTGTGCGTTGCAGACCTCCCCGGCAACCCTTTCGTTCCATCTCAAGGAACTCGCACGCGCGGAATTAATCACCTCACGCCAGGCCGGGCGCTTCATCTTCTACGCGGCAAATTTTGCGCAGATGAACGCCCTGATCGGCTTTCTGACTGAAAACTGCTGCGCGCGCGATGGCGCCTGTTGTCCCCCGCTGTCTATTCAAGGAGTCCTCTCATGAAACGTTTTCATGTCCATGTGGCGGTCGCTGATCTTGCCCAAAGCATCCGCTTTTACTCGACTATTTTCGGCCACGCGCCGAGTGTGGAAAAGCCCGACTACGCGAAGTGGATGCTGGAAGATCCGCGCGTCAATTTCGCGATTTCGCGCCAGGGTGATAAGCGCAGTGGGATCGACCATCTGGGCTTCCAGGTCGACTCCGCGAGCGATTTGTCGGGCATGCAGGCGCAATTGTCGGCCGCCGATGCCAATCTGCTGACGGAAGAGAACACTGCCTGTTGCTACGCTCGCTCCGACAAATACTGGGTCACCGATCCCACCGGGATCGCGTGGGAAACCTTCCATACTCTAGGCTCGGTGCCGGTGTTTGGCGGCGATCAACGCCAAACCGCAGGCGAGGACGTGAGTACTGGCGCTTGTTGCACACCGCGCATGGCGGCGACCCAGGCGAATGAAACCCTGGCTGCGATCCCAGTCACGGCTGCCTGTTGCGGACCGCAGACTAAAGTCGCTGCCCCGGCCACTAAATCTTGCTGTTAAGTACACCACTTCGCGCAGCGCAGTCGCGGCGCCTATGAGGCGCCGCCTCGCGGCCGAAGCGCTGGGTACGGGCTTGCTGCTGGCCACCGTGATCGGCTCTGGCATCATGGGTGAGCGTCTGGCGGAAGGTAACGTCGCGCTCGCCCTGCTTGCGAACAGCCTCGCCACCGGCTGCATGCTGACGGTGTTAATCGTAATCTTCGGTCCGGTGTCCGGCGCGCATTTCAATCCGGCGGTCACCCTGGCACTCGCCAGCCGCAATCAACATCACTGGCGCGAGGTAGTCCCCTACTTGCTGGCGCAACTCCTCGGCGCCTTCGCCGGAGTCGCGGCAGCCCACTTAATGTTTCAGGAACCCCTGTTCCTGGCCGCCACGCACATCCGCAGCGGCGCTGCGCAATGGTGGAGCGAATTCGTCGCGACCTTCGGTTTGTTGAGTGTGATTTGGGCGTGCCTCAGACAACGCCTCGCCGCGCTGCCTTACCTGGTCGCCGCTTACATCACCGCTGCCTACTGGTTTACCGCCTCCACTTCCTTCGCCAATCCAGCAGTGACCCTCGCCCGCGCCGCCAGCGATACCTTTGCCGGTATTCGGCCTGGTGATGTAGGTGGCTTCGTGATTGCACAGTTGCTAGGCGCGTTCTGCGCCACCGGGTTCTGGCATTGGCTCGTGCCGTCCCAAGGTGACGAGGATGCAACGCTCGGCTAGAGTGGCTAACCTAATTTTTCTAAGCAGCCCGAGAGGAGTAGCCCATGACTGAAGCCGTAATCGTTGCCACCGCCCGCACACCGCTCTGCAAAAGCTGGCGCGGCGCCCTTAACATCACGCATGGTGCGACCATGGCAGGCCATGTCATCAAGGCAGCGGTCGAACGCGCGGGCATTGAAGCCGGCGAAGTCGACGACGTGATTCTCGGCTGCGCGAATCCCGAAGGCGCGACAGGTTCGGATATCGCCCGCCAGGCCGCGCTCCGCGCCGGGATGCCAGTCACCGTGTCTGGTATGACGGTTAACCGTTTCTGCTCCTCTGGCTTACAAACCGTCGCACTCGCCGCGCAGCGCATCATGACTGGCGAGGCCGAGGTCTATGTCGCCGGCGGCGTGGAATCGATCTCCTGCGTGCAGAACGAAATGAACAAGCACATGTTCGAAGACGAATGGCTGCTCGCGAACAAGCCAGCGGTCTATTGGTCGATGCTGCAGACTGCCGAGAACGTCGCTCAACGCTACAAGATTGGGCGCGAAGTCCAGGATCGCTACGGTGCCGAGAGTCAGGTAAAGGCCGGCAAGGCGCGCGCGGCGGGTAAGTTCAAAGACGAAATCGTGCCGATCACCACCAAGATGAAGGTCATTGATAAGAACACCGGTCAGGAATCGGTACGAGAGGTGACTGCCAGCGAAGATGAAGGCATTCGTCCGGATACGACCTACGAAGGTGTGTCAGTCATCAAACCGGCGATGGAAGGTGGCTGTGTAGCGGCCGGTAATGCCAGTCAATTCTCGGATGGCGCGGCCGTGCAGGTGGTCATGAGCGACAAACTTGCCGCGAAAAAGGGGCTAGCCCCGATGGGCATCTTCCGCGGCTTCGCCGTCGCCGGGTGTGAGCCCGATGAGATGGGCATCGGCCCGGTCTTCGCGGTGCCGAAGCTGCTCAAACTCACGGGCATCAAAATGCAGGACGTCGGCTTGTGGGAACTGAACGAAGCCTTCGCCGTGCAAGTCATTTACTGCCGCGACAAGCTCGGCATTCCGAGCGATCGCCTGAATGTAAACGGCGGTGCAATTGCAGTAGGCCATCCCTACGGCATGACCGGCAGCCGCCTCATCGGTCACGCACTGATCGAAGGCAAGCGGCGCGGCGTGAAGTATGTCGTGGTAACCATGTGCGTCGGCATGGGGATGGGTGCAGCGGGCTTGTTTGAAGTCTGCTGATTAATTGCGGGCGTGAGTTGCATACGGCGGAAGGCGCTGTGCTTTTCCGCCCTATGACTGCCCCTCTTCCGTAGGAGCGGCTTCAGCCGCGATTCGGTGGAGCGCTCAACCCCGGCGCCCATCGCGCCTAAAGGCGCTCCTACACGAAAATTCGAATATCAGCGCCACACGGCGGGCATGCGCAAATCGATGCGCGCAGCACTCAGTTGCGTGCACGTCGCTGCGCAGCGGCCGCTGCCAACTGCGTCAATACGATCTCTGTATCGTGCCAGTGGATGCAGGCATCGGTAATGCTCTGCCCATAAGTTAACGGTTGGCCCGGTCGCGCCTCCTGGCGCCCGGCCACCAAAAAACTTTCAATCATTACGCCGACTATTTGGGTATTACCAAGCGCTATCTGCTGGGCGACATCTGCACTAACAGCGAGTTGCTGCTGGTGATCCTTGCGGCTATTGGCGTGACTGACATCGATAATCAAATTCGGCCGGAGCCCGGACGCCACCATGCGTGCCACCGCCGCACTCACCGCCGCTGCGCCGTAATTCGGTTCCTTCGATCCCCCGCGCAGAATCACGTGGCAATCAGGATTCCCGGCGGTCGCGATCACCGCCACGGTGCCGACTTTGGTCACGCCCAGAAAGTGATGGGGATGAGAGGCCGCCTGCGCGGCGTCAATGGCAATTTGCACGCTGCCGTCGGTGCCATTCTTGAAACCGATCGGGCACGACAGGCCTGATGCGAGTTCACGGTGCACCTGGCTTTCGGTGGTGCGCGCGCCAATCGCGCCCCACGCGACGAGATCTGCGATGTATTGGGGGCTGATCGGATCCAGAAACTCGGTGCCCACAGGCAAGCCCAGCTCGTTGATCGCGAGCAGCAGTCCGCGTGCGATGTGCAGGCCGTCGTTAATGCGAAAGCTGTTGTCGAGGCCAGGATCATTGACCAACCCTTTCCAACCAACCGTAGTGCGCGGCTTCTCGAAGTAGCAGCGCATCACGACGAACAATTCGGCGCTGAGGTGGGTGGCCAACGCCTGCAGGCGCGTCGCGTAATCGCGCGCCGCCGCCGGATCGTGAATAGAACAGGGACCAACGATGCAAATAAGGCGCGGATCGCGCCCGGACAGAATCTCGCGCAAGGTGCGGCGGGCGGCTAACACAGTGTCCGCCGCGCGCGGACTGAGGGGTAAATCCTGCGTGAGCACCGCAGGGGCGATTACATCCGTCGTGCCGATGACCCGCACATCGTCGGTTTGCGGCGTACTCATAGGCATTCCTTTTCAGCGGTTCTGCGTAAGTTGATGCTTAGCATACGCCAACATCGTCATCCAGGACGGAGAACCTTGGTCCAAGGCAAACTGGTGTTCAGAATGGATCCCGGCTCACCGCTACGCGGCATCCGGGATGACGAAGCTTATTGGCCTGCGCGGCGTTTAGATCCGTCATCCCGGGCGCAGACCCGGGATCCAGGGGCGTGTGATGTTCTGGGTGGACCCTGGATATTCTCCGAGCTTTCGCTGAGGCTTCGGCGGTGTCCGCAAGCTCCGGGGTGACGGAATCGGCGGGCACCGCCCTCAGTAAACCAAGGTCCCGCCCGGTGAGATTATTTCGATGACTTCAAACCATTGCGCATCCACTTCTTCGAGTGCCGGTGGCAGGACATCGGCCACCAGTCCGCTCTGTAACCAGGCCACGGCGTCGATCGCAGGTGCGCTGCGCGTGAGGGGCATGCCGGTTTTTACATCGGGCTCGAAAACGGCAGTGACGGCTTGCGCAATCGTGAGGACGGCAGTATCGGTGCGGTAGTCGGTGGCGGCGACCGGATTGCGATGATGACGAATCGGCATCCACATGCTGGGCGGCAGTCGCCATACTTCCAGCAGCGCGGCACCAACCTCGCAGTAGTCGAAGCCGAACACCTGCTGTTCGATGGCGGGCCGCGTCTGCGGTTGTGCACGGATCTGGTCGAGCACCAGACGCGCGCGCTGGCGCCTGGGTGTACATCACCAGCTGACCTACTGCATGCAGCAGACCGGTCGCAAACAGACGTTCGGGTTGCTGATGGCGGGCGATGCGGGCGAGCGCACGGGCGAGCAAGCCACAATGCACGCTCGCATTCCAGAAGGCATCCATATCGACCAAGGTCGTTGGGATCTCTTTGAAGGCGCTCACCGCACCGGTCGCCAGCGCAAGATTGCGCAGCGCGCTGGTGCCGATCACGTGCACCGCCTGAGCGACATTGTCGAGCGGCTCGGGCAAACCGTAGTAGGCGCTATTTACCAGGCGCAGCAGACGGGCCGATAAGCCTGGATCGATGCTGATCACTTCCGCCATGTCGCGCGAGGAGGCGCGCTGATCGTCCGCGATTTCCATCACGCGCAGGCAGGCACCGGGGAGTGACGCAAGGGCTGAAACCTCACGCACCAGATCTGCCACTGTCACCGGCTTTGGTGCGCTCGCCAGCGACGCGGGGGCGGTGATTGGGGGCTCTTTTATGATCGCCATAAGCGCTACTCCCTGCCGCGTAGCGCGGCATTGATTCGGATGAGTCGCTCTGGTTAGCGGCAAAGTACGGCGCGGCTTAAAGCAAACTGCAGGAGCGCCTTTAGGCGCGATTCGGATCGTATCGAGGCCCCATCGCGGCTAGGGATTCGCGGCTAGCGATTCGCGGCTGAAGCCGCTCCTACAACTGGTATTTGATCTTCTTGGCGGATGTTTTACACGACCAACACCGTTGAGCCCGTGGTGCGGCGTGCTTCAAGGTCGCGCTGCGCATCCGCTGCATTGCGCAGCGGATAGGTCTGGTTGACGGAAATTTTCACGACCCCGCGCTGCACCAAATCAAATAACGCGCTTGAGCTGGCCTCCAGATCGGCGCGTTGCGCAGTGTAGGTGAACAAAGTAGGCCGCGTGATGTAGAGCGAACCCTTGGCCGCGAGTTGGCCGAGATCAAACGGCGGCACCGGCCCCGACGCCTGCCCGAATAACGCGAGCAGACCGAGCGGTGCCAAACAATCCAGGGACTTCGCGAAGGTGTCACGCCCCACTGAGTCATAGACCACCGGCACTTTTGCACCATTCGTAATCTCCAGCACGCGTGCTTGGAAATCTTCGCGGGTGTAGACAATGGGATAATCGCAGCCATTAGCGCGCGCCAGCGCTGCTTTTTCATCCGATCCCACAGTGCCGATCACCGTTGCGCCGAGGTGCTTCGCCCATTGACACACGATCAAGCCAACGCCGCCGGCCGCCGCGTGGATCAGAATCGTGTCACCACGCTTAATAGGATAAGTCCGCCGCACCAGATATTCGGCGGTCATGCCCTGCAACATCATGGCAGCGGCTTGCTGATCTGAAATCCCGTCTGGGATCTTCACCATCCGTTCGGCCGCGATCACGCGCGCTTCAGCGTAGGCGCCGAGCGGACCAGTGGAATAGGCCACACGATCACCCACCTTGAGGGTGGTGACTTCGGCACCCACCGCGTCCACCACCCCGGCCGCTTCCAGCCCCGGCGAAAATGGCAGCGGCGCCGGGTACAACCCGGTGCGGTAATAAACATCGATATAGTTCAGACCCACCGCGGTATGCCGCAGCCTGATCTCTTTCGGTCCCGGGACTGGCACCTCAACCGTTTCCCATTGCAGGACTTCCGGACCCCCTGTGCGATGTAGGCGAATTGCGTGCGTCATGGCGTCCTCTACGGTCGTGCTTCGAGAATCATGTTGGTCGGCGTCTCGGTGGCACGTCGCACGTGCGTGAAGCCACCGGCTTTGATCACGGCCGTTAAGCGCTTCTCACCGGCTTGCGCGCCAAGCCCGGCGCGTCCGGCTTGGCTTAAAGAGGCTGGCACACACACCATGGTTGAAAACGCGAGGAAAGCGCGCCCGATCGGGTTGATGTTCTCGCTGAGGGTGTCACCCGCCTGTGGCTCCACAATCATCCAGGTGCCATCGGGCTTCAGACGCTTCCGCACATTGCGTGCCGCGCCTTCGGGATCGCCCATGTCGTGCAGGCAATCGAAGAAGGTAATCAAATCGTAGTTGTCACCGGCGAACTCCTGCGCGGTGCCTTGCTCGAAGGTCAGGTTGCCGAGACCTTCCTGGCGCACGAGTTCGCGCGCGTGATCGATTGAGGGCTGGTGATAATCGATACCGACAAATTGCGAATTCGGAAAAGCCTTCGCCATCAAGCGCGTCGAGAGCGCGTGTCCGCAACCCACATCCGCGACGCGCGCGCCGTGTTGCAGTTTCGCCAACATGCCATCGAGCGAGGGCAGCCAGCTCTCGACCAAATTTGCGCGATACGCGGGCCCGAAGAACTTCTCAGTGCCGCAGAACAAGCATGCACTGTGCGCGCCCCACGGCACGCCCTCGCCAGTTTTGAACGCTTCGGCAATTTTTGGCTCGTCCTGATACAGCGACGAGATCCCCCAGTAGCCGCCGGTCAGTGCGGCTGGGCTGTTGGGATCCGCGAACACCGCGGCCTGCTCAGGCGACAGGGAAAAGGTCTCGTTGGTAGCATCGTAATCGATGTACTGTGCCGCGACCTGCGCATGCAGCCACTCGCGCAGGTAGCGCTCATGAAAGCCAAGTTTTTCCGCCAGGCCAGCGGCGGACAGCGGGCCATGCTCGACAATCCCGCGATAAATCCCCAGCCGATCGCCCAACAACACCAGCGAGCCCTGCGCTGCTGCGCCCACCTCGCCGATCATGCGGAACACCAGGGTGTTCAACTTATCCATATCGAGTGACATTGTTTGATCCTCTTTGGTTGTAATCGTTTTAAAGATTGGTCGCGAGAAGACTCGGAATGACGAAATTGAGAATCAACGCAACTCCCTTAACCCCGTCATCCCGGACACCGCGCAGCGGTGAGCCGGGATCCACGCTGAACATCCATCGCCCCTGGATCCCGGGTCTTCGCCCGGGATGACGGCGTCGAGAATCAGCCTCAAGTCAGAAAACGCAAAGCACTCTCGCGCCCGGCCATCAGATTAGCCCGATGCTCCTCGAAATTGAGCATCGATAACAAGCTCTCACCGGCTTGCAGGCGCGCAATCACGGCCCGTTCACGCGCCTCGATTTCTTCGGCTGCTGGCAACAGCGCTGCGAGCTCGGCGGCGCTCGCGACAATAATCCCATCCTCATCGCCAAACACCATATCGCCTGGGTTGACGGTGACTCCACCGCACTGCACGGGTTGCTGCACCGGGGAAAGCTGTTGGATGGTGCCCGCAAGCGGGGTTGTGCTGCGCGCGTAAATTGGGATCTCGAGCGTCCGGAGTGTCACCGTGTCCCGCACGGGGCCATCGACAATAATGCCCGCCAAGCCGCGCCGTTGCGCTTCCAGACTGAACAGCTCGCCGAGTACCGCACGCCGGCTGCCACGGGTATCGATCACCAGCACATCACCCGCTTCAGCCTCCTTGAGCGCCACCATCACGGTCATGAAATCCTCGTGACAGGTGAGCGTAAAAGCACGTCCAATAAGCTTGCGCCCTGCATGCAGTGGTCGCAGACCAGGGTCCATCAGGCGGATCGCTTTGTTGGCATCCGCCAGGTGAGAGGTTTCGATGGCCGCGAGGCGGTGGGTAAGGCTTGCGAGATCCATCGGTAGTCTCCAACTGAACAGGCTGATGCCCCGCAGTGTACCCGAGGGCGTCAGGTGCCGGGATAAATGTAGGGGTTGGGGCAGGGCCGCGGGTCCGCTACAGTCCACCTTCGGTAATCAGTGTCGGCTACGCGTGCTAACCCAACCCGTCGTTAAAGATCTCGTCCTCATCGGCGGCGGCCACAGTCATCTAGCCGTATTGAAGCGCTTTGGCATGCAACCGTTACCCGGGGTACGTTTGACCTTGCTCAGCCGCGCCAGCCAATCGCCCTATTCCGGCATGCTGCCAGGGCTTATCGCCGGTCATTACCAACCCGATGAAATGCATTTCGATTTACGGGCACTGGCCGAATTCGCCCAGGCCCGCTTCATCCAGGCCGAAGTGGTAGGTTTCGATATCCTTGCACGGCGTGTGCTGTGTCGCGGTCGGCCACCGCTCGAATTTGATCTGCTCTCGATCAATGCGGGTTCCACGCCATCACTCGCAGATCTGCCCGAGATCTCGCCGAACGTAACACCGGTAAAGCCGATCGATGAGTTCAATGTGCGCTGGCTGGCGCTGCACGCGCGCGTATTGGCGAGCAACAGCCCGCTTAAGGTGGGAGTGGTGGGTGGCGGCGCAGGGGGGGTTGAGCTAATCCTCGCCGTTCGCCATCGTCTGCTTGGCGAACTCGCGGCCACTGGACGCAGCGCCGCACATCTTGAGTTTCACTTGTTCACTGCGACCACCGAGGTACTGCCGGCCCATAATCGCCGCACCCGCGACACGTTCGCCCGCGTGCTTGCCGCGCAGGGCATCCTGGTACACACCGGACAGCGCATCGTGCGCGTCGAGCCGGACGCAGTCCACGCGCAAAGCGGCGCGCGCTTTTGGCTCGATGAAGTGTTGTGGGTGACTACCGCCGCTGCTGCCCCGTGGTTCGCGGAGGCGGGTCTCGCGGTCGATGCGGCGGGCTATATCCGCGTCGGCAATAATCTGCGTTCGGTCTCCCATCCGCAGATTTTCGCGGTAGGTGACTGCGCAACGATTGATGGCGCGCCGCGGCCTAAGTCTGGCGTATATGCGGTGCGCCAAGGGCCAGCGCTGGCGGAAAATCTGCGCCGTGCCTGTCGCGGAGAAGCACTTCGCGACCATCGTCCACAACGCGACGCGCTGAGTCTGATTTCCACCGGCGCGAAGTCAGCCGTCGCCTCACGCGGCAATTGGCGCTTGAGCGGCGCCTGGGTATGGCGTTGGAAAGACTGGATTGATCGTCGCTTCATGCGCAAGTACCAACACCTGCCAGTGATGACGCACGCCGCGACGCCTGTACCGGCCGCCTTGGCGCGCGAGATTGCAGCGCTCGGTCCGCAAGCAATGCGCTGCGGCGGTTGCGGCGCCAAGGTCGGCGCGGAAATCATCGCCGAGGCCTTGCGGGAACTGCCGGCGGCGCCGCGTGCGGACATCATCGTGGGCCTTGGCGGCCGCGACGATGCGGCAGTGACCGAGTTGCCGCGAGGGCGCCTTGCGGTGCATACCATCGATGGCTTTCGCGCGTTCGTGTCCGATCCCTATGTCTTCGGCCAGATTACTGCCGCCCATTGTCTGTCCGATATTTTCGCGATGGGCGCGCAGCCGCAATCGGCACTGGCCTATGTCACCTTGCCGCTCGCCGCGCCGGCCATGGTGCGCCGTGATTTGGCGCTGCTGCTGGCCGGCGCCAGTGCGGTCTTCGCGCAAGAAGGGACTGCACTGGTCGGTGGTCACACCAGTGAAGGGGCTGAATTGTCGCTGGCCTTCGCGATTAACGGCCATGTCGCGCGCGATCAGTTAAGGGCTAAGGACGCTCTGTGCGCCGGAGATTGCCTGATCCTGACCAAACCCCTCGGTAGCGGCGTCGTCCTGGCTGGCGCCATGCGGCGGCTCGCGCACAGCGCCTGGCTGGATTACGCGCTCGAACACATGGTCGCGACCAACGGCCCCGCCGCGCGCGCCGTCGAGGCCTTCGAAGTGCATGCGATGACGGATGTGACGGGCTTCGGATTGGCCGGTCATCTCAGCGAGATGCTTCGGCGCGGGGGCTTGCGGGCGGAAATAACGCTCGGCGCGCTGCCCGTACTGGCTGGCGCGTGCGAAATGGTCGAGGCGGGTATCCGCAGTACGCTCCATCAACACAACGAGCGTTTGGACGCGCATTTAACCATTAGCGACCACGCGCAGTTTCCGCTGCGTTATCCGTTGTTGTTTGATCCGCAGACATCGGGTGGGTTGCTCCTCGCGGTGCCGGCGCGGCAGGTCGCGCAATGTCTTGCGGCGCTGCGTGCGGCCGACTGTAAAGCGGCAACGGTTATCGGCACTGTGTTGGTCGCCACCTGATCTGCGTTATTCTCGCTCGCACAGCCGATTCATCTACCCACGCTCTTTTCAAGGAGAACTTTATGCTCACCGTACTTACCGAGGCCGGCGCCACGATGGTGGCAGCGGGGCGCGCCAGCGGCGACGATCTGTGGCTGAACAAGCCCGACATCGAACGCGCGCTCGGCTGGACCCTGAAACCCGAAGGCCTGTGCCAGGGCGACCTGTGCGTGCCGGTACCCCGTGAAAAACCTGAGACCTTTGTGCAGGGCGACGACGTTAACGCCGCCGCGTTTTGGAAGTTATTGGGTCGCCCGGTGCTGCACGATCAAGCCCGTGATACCTGGCTGTTTGGGGTGGGCGCAAGTGATCGCGCGAATGCGCTTAAGACGCTGGACGCACCGGACTTCCGGCTGCCGGATATCGACGGCAAGTCGCATGCCTTGTCTGATTATCGTGGCAAGCGCGTATTGCTGACGACCTGGTCGTCCTGGTGAGGCTGTCGTTATGACCTGTCCGTGTGGCAGGCTCTGTACGACGAAGTCAAAGACCAGAATTTCATGATCATCGCGGTGGCCGAAGAGAGCCGCGGCAATGAAACTGCACGCGAGTGGATTGATCTTGCCAAGCCAGGCTATGTGACATTGATCGATCGCGAACATCATGTCGCGGATTTGTACAACATGGTCAATGTGCCGCAGGCGGTGTGGATCGACGAGGAAGGTCACATCGTGCGCCCGGCTGAGACCGCCGGCTCGCACGACGGCTGGCGCGCAATGAACCGTGAAGATCGCAGCGTGCCGGAAGGCTCCGCCGCGCTTGTCGCCAAGGCACAACAGACCTATGTGAGTGCAGTCCGCGATTGGGCCATCAACGGCGCCAAGAGCAAGCACGCCTTCACGCCAGAACAGGCGCGCGCGCATCTTGAACTCCCGGCGGATAATGTCGCACTCGCCAATGCCAACTTCCGTTTAGGCTTCTATCTGCGCCAGCACGGCAAAGAAGCGGAAGGCGATGCGTGCCTGAAAACTGCGAGCGATTTACACCCCGAATCGTGGAATCTCTACCGCCAGGCGATGAACCTGCGCGAGCTGGGACCCATGGGTTTCGCGGCCAACGAAGAGTTCTTCGCGAGAGTCGATGCGCTGGGCGCGGATCGCTACTACCCGCCACCGGATATTGCGGGATTTCCGCGTGAGGCGGGGTTCACGCCGATCTGAGCGAGTACGATCGGGAATCTTTAGGGTCCCCGATCTTCTCGCGCGCGCGAGCCTCACCATCAACTTCGAAGACACGCAGGCGCCTAACGAGATCGACTCATGACACTCAAAGATAAAACGGCACTGGTCACCGGCTCGACCAGCGGAATTGGGCTCGGCATCGCGTTGTGCCTGGCTCGCCAAGGCGCGAATATCGTGCTGAACGGCTTCGGGGATTACCCCGCTGCGATTGCCCAAGTCACTGCGCTCGGCGTGCAGGTTGAGTACCACGGCGCGGACATGAGCAAGCCTGCGGAGATCGCAGACCTGCTGGCCTTCACTGAGAAAAAATTCGGTGGGGCTGATGTATTGGTGAACAACGCAGGTATCCAGCATGTCGCAAATGTGGAGGACTTTCCGGTCGATCGCTGGGACGCCATCATCGCCATCAATCTAAGTTCGGCCTTCCACACCTCGCGCCTGGCCCTGCCGCACATGAAGGCGCGCAACTGGGGCCGCATAATCAACATTGCATCGACTCACGGGCTGGTCGCCTCCGCCGGTAAGTCGGCCTATGTCGCGGCAAAGCACGGCATTGTCGGTTTGACGAAAGCGCTCGCGCTCGAAACCGCGGCCACCGGTGTCACGGTTAACGCGATCTGCCCGGGCTGGGTGCTAACCCCGCTGGTCCAGCAGCAGATTGATGCGCGGGCAGCAAAGGCGGGCATATCAATCGAACAGGCTGGCCGCGAGTTACTGGCTGAGAAGCAACCCTCACTGCAGTTCACGACCCCTGCACAACTCGGTGAGTTGGCAATCTTCCTCTGCACGAGTGCGGCGGATAACGTGCGCGGCGTGGCCTGGGCAGTCGATGGCGGTTGGACGGCACAGTAGTCGATCGATGTCCGTGCTGTGATCACCTCTCGCGCTGGTCCACAGGAAAAATTGAAATGAAATCCAGCGCTATCTATGCGCATCGCTTGCCGCGATCCCGGCAAGCGCACCCTGCAGCAGAGGTCCGAGAATCAAATTAATTTGCATTTTGCTGTCGATCATATTCAGCGTGGCAGTAACCGCGGCGGAGAGCCGCGCGAGTCCGCCGCAGCCAGACTCGGTGGCTGCTTGTCCGCGCGCAATGACCTTGGCGCCGGCCGCAGTTCAGGCGGAAGCGGTGTGCCTGGTGCGCCAATACGTGCAGATCGATACCACCAATCCGCCCGGTAACGAACTCGCAACCGCGCGATTTTTGGCCGACTTCCTGCAGCGTGAGGGAATCGAGTCGCAGATATTCGAAAGTGCGCCAGGCCGCGCAAATCTATATGCGCGTCTCAAGGGCAACGGCAAGCGCAGGGCGTTCATGCTCGTGCATCACATGGATGTGGTGCCGGCCAGTGCCGATGAATGGAGTACGCCGCCGTTCGCTGGTGCGCTGCGTGACGGCTATGTGTGGGGCCGCGGGACGCTCGACAACAAAGGACCAGGCATCATGGAACTGCTGTCCTTTGTGCTGCTCAAGCGACTCCAGGTGCCACTCGCGCGGGACGTGGTGCTGCTGGCGGTGGCCGATGAAGAACAAGGCGGTGGCGGTGGCGCGCGTTACCTGATGGCCGAACACTTTGCGCTGCTGCAGGACGTTGAGTTCGCGCTGAACGAAGGCGGTGCCATGCTGCAGTCGACTGATGGACACCTGCTCTATGCTGTCGAATTTGCGCAGAAGGTGCCGCTATGGTTAAAAGTGATCGCGACTGGGCCAGCGGGCCATGCTTCTCTGCCGAAGCCAGAAGCGGCCACGCATCGTCTGGTACGCGCACTGGCGCGTCTTGAGCAGTTTGAATTTCCGCTGGTGGTCGTGCCGGAAGTACAGCGGGTGTTCGACCGGCGTGCCGAGACGCTGCCGCTGGATCAGCGTGCGGCCTATCGCGATCTCGCTAAATCACTGACGCAGCCGGCGTTCCGTACCGAATTCCTACACGATCCACACCGCGCCGCCATGGTGCGTAACAGTCTGGCGATCACCATGTTGACTGGCAGCACCAAGGAGAACGTGTATCCGGCCGAAGCTTCCGCCGTGCTCGATTTGCGGCTGCTGCCGGGGCAGGACCCACTGGCGGTGGTCGCTGAGCTTGCGCGCGTAATGCATGAGCCCACAGTGCGCAGCGAGACTCTGCTGTCTTCGACTGCCCATTCCTCGCCGCTCGATACCGACTTGTTCAGTGCGATCACGACTGTGATTCAACGGCACGCGGCTGGCGCGCAGGTCACACCCAACTTCATCGCCGGCTTTACTGATTGCAATACGTTTCGCGCCAAGGGCATCACCTGCTATGGCTTCATGCCCATGCGCCTGCCGCTGGCAGAAATCGCGCGCGTGCACGGCCGTGACGAGCGCATCTCGATTAACGAACTGACCAACGCCACGCTCCTGCTGCACGAACTGGTGCGCGAAGTCGCCGGTCACTAGTCTGCCTCGTCATCGCCTCGACGCCGCCGTGATTGCATGCGAGGTGTGCGCACTCCAGAATTGAACCCTGCGTGATCCAACGGCCGAGAATCTTCCATGAGTACTACCGCAACGCTTGAGAATCAGGCCGGCCAGTTGGCACTGCGTGCCATCGCGCGCGCCACGGGCCTGAAAGCCAATCGTGATCGCTTCCTGTTCCTGCGGCACGGCCGCACTGCCGGCAATCTGCAGCGGGTTTTTCAGCATCCAGATATTCCGCTGTGCGCAGAAGGTTTCGGTGATGCCGACGCCGCTGCCAGCGGCCTATGCGACATTCCCTTCGATCACATCTATGCCAGCGACATGGCTCGCGCATGGCTCACTGCCGGTCGCGTGGCCGCCGCGACCGCTAAACCAGTGAGCGTGTGCGCTGCGCTCCGCGAGCGCTACTTTGGCGATCTCATCGGCACCACCAGCGAAGGCTTGGACTGGCGGATAGATCCCGTGAATGGCGAGACCCTGGTCGATTTTGTTGATCGCACCTTGGTGGGTGTTGGTGAGCTGCTGGTGCCGGGGCCACTGCCGCTGCTAGTCAGTCATGGGGGCGTATTGCGCGTGCTGTGTGGCGCGCTGGACATCGAGCTTTCGGTGGACTTGACCGCCAACGCGCTACCTTTGATGTTCGAATGCAGCGGTGCGCACTGGCGAATGATCCCGCTAATGACGCCCACGAGCAGCGCGTACGCGCTGGGTGCGGCGTAAGGCTTGTCGCGAGCGTGAAATCTCTGTTGATTCTGCGTCACGCACAAGCCGCACCAGAGAGCCGCGCACTGCCCGACGTGCAGCGCCCCCTCACCGCCTATGGGCGTGCGCAGGCGCAAACGCTGGGTACCTGGCTGCAGCAACGCGGCTACCTTCCCGATCAAATCGTGTGCTCGGCGGCGGTGCGTACGCGGGAAACTGCCGAGGCAGTAGTCGCGGCGGCCGCGTGGACCACTCCGGTATGTTCCATTGATCGGCTTTACCAGGCGAGCGCCGCCGAACTCCTCAGCGCAGCGCGAAGTCAGTCGGCTGACGTCACCCAACTGTTGTTGGTTGCGCATGCGCCCGGGGTCGCGGACTTCATAAGTTTACTAACCACTCAGCAGATGGATGCCTCGCTCATGTGCGAGGCGGGCACCCTGGCCGAAGTGGCGTTGGATCTCGCGCGGTGGTCCGAGCTCGGCCCCGGCCTGGGCATGCTGCGCCTGTTGTTACCGCCTTGAAACGAAATCCAGAAATCCGGGGCAGTTTACCGATTTAGGAGTCGGAGACTGCAGGTGTAATCGGTAAACTGTCCCTGAGTTTCCGACGTTGCTCACCCAAACGCAGCAGCTCCGCACTCTGCGCAGGATCAACCCGCGCATAGTTTTGCTTCCAGCTCTCCTCTTCGCTGAAACGGAACGGCGTCTGCACGGTCGTGCGGGGTAGCCACGCGCTCTCCAGCAGATCGAGCGCCAGACCGACGATCGCGCGTTGCATTTCAACGTCGTACGGCTTCCCGCACGGATTGCCGAGCGGAAAATCATTGAAGAGAAAGCGCGCAACGCCACATTCCTCGACGATATCGCGCGCCGAGCCGATCACGACAGTCGCGATTCCGTTCTCCTCGAGGTGGCGACTGACCAGACTCACGGTCTGGTGGCAGACGGGTCAGAGCGGAACGAGGAGCGCGATATCAACTTCATCTTCGCGGCAGCGTGCGAGGATTTCAGGCACATCTTGTTCAATGGTGCGGCGCTGTGAGTAATCCGTCGGGACGCCATGGAAGCGGGCGGCAAGACTTCCGATGCGCCGCGCTGCCACTGCCTCTTGCAGGCGGCGAATGGGCAGGAAGGATTCCACATCGCGCGTGTGGGTGGTCACCTTGTCCCACGCGAGATCTTCCGTGTGCAGGCGCGCGGGTGGCACTTCGGTCGCTCCCGACCACACTCGCTTGCTGCCACGCGGAGCGCCGTCTGCAGCTTGGTCTTCGCGCCACGGGCTCGCGGTAGTTACCAGGGCGAGCCGGCTCTGCGCCAGCGGCTTCGCAAGCGCGGCGAAAGCGGCGTCCGTGTGGCGCGCCCACACGTAAGGCTTCGCATAGCCCAGCGCGTGGTAATACTCGCGTGTGCGGTCAATATAGCTAATGGAGGTACGGTGTGTAGTGCCGGACATTGCTTTGCTCCTATCGCGTTAAATTTCCCGACGTCAGCGCTGTGCCGCGTCGAAATCGATTTCCTGCGCCGGCCGCACGCCGAGCCATAACGCGGCCCCCAGCAGACTGAGTGCACCCATCACATAGAGCGCACTGTTCCACCCATAATGTTCCGCGAGATACGGCGTGAGTGACGGTGAAATCGTACCGCCCAAGTTGCCGCCCATATTCATGATGCCAGCGACAGTACCAGCATAACGAGCGGCTAAATCGATCGTCGTCGCCCAAAATGCCGCGACGCTCAACATCAGGATGCCGGTACTCGCGGACAACAACGTAACCGCGAGGATTGCATTGTCCGTCGCCGCACCGAGAAGAATAAAAATCCCAGTCAGCACCATCGCCATGCAGCCCACCCCGGAGCGGCCCCAGCGTTTACCGTAACGCCGGCCGATGCTATCGCTGAGCCAGCCGCCGAGCGGACTCGCGACCGCCATCGTCAGGAACGGCGCCATGGTAAAGATGCCGCCAAGCTCCAGCGAAAAGCCCCGCTCATTCACGAGATAAAGATAGAACCACGCGAAGTAGAAGTAGACGATGTACCCGAGGACGGCATAGGCACCTGTCAGAAACCACAGATCCCGACTCCCGAACAGACGCCGC
The DNA here is from genome assembly GCA_945861225.1 of Klebsiella pneumoniae. GTDB lineage: Bacteria > Pseudomonadota > Gammaproteobacteria > CAIKBL01. The sequence continues at coordinate 2,364 of CAMATU010000002.1, read as the reverse complement.
CACGGCACTTTGCGCGAAGCCTCGTAAGCCCCTGCAGACCGGCTGTGTGCCGGATCGATAATTTCACGCTCTGCGGAATTGACCCGAGGATGGGTCAATGGGGTGTCCGTCGTCAACCAATACCAGATGACTGCGACCACGATTCCGGCGATACCAGTGATATAGAACGCCTCGCGCCACCCCCAATGAATCATGATCCAGACGATCAGCGGCGGCGTCAGCGCCCCACCAATTGAACTCCCGCTAATGGCAAAGCCCGAGGCGAGTCCGCGCTCCGCCGGTGCCGACCAGTTGGCGATCATGCGACTCCCGTTCGGTGGCGCCGCTGCTTCGCCGACACCGATCAGTGCGCGCACCACCGCGAACGAGCCAACCACTCCCAAGGTCGAGGCTAAGACCAACTCGCCCGCGATCGCGGTGACGGCAGTAAACGCCGACCACCACAAAATGGCCCAGGTCATGACCCGGCGCGGACCGAAGCGATCACCGAGCCAGCCGCCCGGGATCTGGGCGAGCGCATAAGCCAACACGAATGCGCTGAAAATCGCGCCGAATTCGACCTGGCTAAGCCCATACTCTGGAATGATGTATTTCGCGGCGATGGAGATGTTGATGCGATCAATGAACATCAACACGTAAACGAAGAAAATCAGCGCGATGATGCGCCAGCGGATGCGGGTTGGGACTTCGGGTACAGGCATCGTCAACGCGCGCTCAACAAATTGCTAGCAGTGTATCAATGATAGTCCGCCGCCGGTGGATCGCTGACCTGAATATCGAAAAGGCGAAAAGGTGCCGGCGTGGATAAAATTTAATCACGCCGGCACCTTTTTTACGCATCGCTTATTTGAATATCGCAATCGTCGCACACGGACATTTAGTGATGAATGGTCCACACAGTCATGCAGCAGATCGCTCAATTGTTAGTCCGGCCAGATGATGCGAAGAATGTCGAGCAAGGGGGTCACGAGGCTTTGCTCAGACTGACAGGTCGTAAAGAATGTCTCTACGAACTGACGGGTCCAGTGTGGCGAGAGTCGGAGTAGGTTGGCGATCGCGGCACGCGCCTCTGTTTCGCGCCCGAGTGCACCGAGCGCGATTGCGAGTGCCGTCCACGACCAAGGATTTCCGCCGCCCGCCGCCGTAATCGCATCACGCGCGATGCTTTCGGCCTCTGGCCAGCGGCGCGCGAACACTATCGCGAGCGCGTGATACATCGCGGCCATGTGTGCGCCTGGATCCGTCGGATTGAGACGTTTGAAGCGTGCGAAATGGGTGAGCGCACGTTCGGGCTCACCGGAGAACATTAAGCCCCTGCCGTAGTAGCAGTGGGTCAGCACCTCGCTAGGATTCGCGCGCAAACTTCGCTCGAGATAACCAAGGGATTCTGGCGCCTGGCCGGCATACTGCATCGCAGCGGCGTGCGCCGTGAGGACCCAAGGATCGTAGCGATCGAGGGTCAAGGCTTTGCGAGTCGCGGCCAGCGAAGTTTCGACATCGGCGGCATGATCCGAACTCAGACCGATCGGGAACTTCAATGCCGTGAGGAAGCCATAAACGGCCCACGCATAAGCATAATTGGGATCGAGTTCAAGCGCGCGCGCAACCATCGGCAGCCCCTCTTTGATCGAAACTGATCCCGAGATGAAATAGGCCAGCGAAGCGCGTGCCGTGAGCGCCCACGCATCGAGCTGCTCGGGGGGTTTACGCCGATGCCGCTTCTCTTCGGCCAGTTTCAGATGCGAAGCCAACGCGGTCACCAGGGCTTCAATTACATCGTCGAATACCTCGAAAATTTCCGCCAACTCGCGGTCTTCGCGCGCACTCCAGATTTCGTTGCGTGTTGCGACATCGACCAACGCTGCGGTTATTCGCAAACGATCACCAAGTCGACGCACCGCGCCGGTGACAACATAGTTCGTAGCAAGTAATTTCCCGATCTCGGTCACATCGCGGGTGTCGCCCTTGAACGCATTCGCCGATCCTTGGGCAATGACGGCAAACCGAGAATCACAGGACAACCCACTCGTAATATCAGCAGTCATGCCCTCGACGAGATACTCGTGCTCGGGGTCCGTTGAGAGATTAACGAACGGAAGCACCGCAATCGTTGGCACCCCGCTAATCGTCGCGGCAGCGCTGCTCGCTGACGGCAGCTGCGCCGAGAGATCGTTCAGATTGATCGCGTACGCGTGCACGGGCTGGTTTAAATTTTTGGCTCGTCGGCGGAATCTGTGGGTAGATTCTGAGTTATTTTCGTTGTTTGTGCTGCTGAAGGGATCGATATAGCTTTCGGCAGGTTGCGTCGAAAGCACGTTGCGCGGTCTCGGTGATGCGTGGCCAGATCAGTGGACCTCCCTCTTC
>CAMATU010000001.1 GCA_945861225.1 Klebsiella pneumoniae | reverse complement strand
GCGCAGCCGCCCGGCCCGGCAACGCATGTTGAGTGTGCTGCCTGAGAGCGCTGATGTGCTCAACCAGTCAGAGCTCACAGCCGCGGCGGCGATCCCGGCGGCGACCCGGGCGTTGCCGATCACCGTGCGCAATGGCGATCTCAAATTTGTGCGCGAGCCATTGTTGGTCGGTCATTACCGCACCGCGACCTTGAGCGGTACCGAGCGAGTCGTGAACCGGCTCATCAATGGCACGATGGAGGAATCGCTCGCGTTGGGCCAGTACCCCGATGCGCCAGGCACTCATCAGTTGTTCGTCAATGGTGGCTTCAATCGCGAGAATCCCTGGCAGCTGCCGCGCCCGGAATCAGTGGTGGTGGTAGGCCTGGGCGAAGAAGGCAAGCTCACCGCCGTCGATCTGCGCTATAGCGTGAAGCTCGGCGTACTCGCACTTGCGCAGCGCCTGGCCGAGCGCGGCGGTGAGACGCCAGCACAATTTGAATTAGCGGCCACCCTGTTAGGCAGTGGCGGCATCGGCATCAGTGCCGGACAAGCGGCCCAACTCATTGCACAGGGCGTGCGCGATGCCGATCTCGCCCTGGGCGAAATCAATGAGCCCCACACCAATCGTGCATTACGCCAGTGGCCGAGAGTCGCGCGGCTGCACTTGATCGAGTTATTTCTCGATCGCGCAACCGAGGCCTGGCGGGCGCTCAAGGTGCAGGCAGCCGGTGCGGGCGGCGGCTTTCAAGTGACCGAGACGATCAGCCGTGATGCCAGTGCGTTAGCGCGCCCGCTGGACGGCGGCTACCGTGGTGCAGATTACGATTTCATCAGCGCGATCGCAGCGGAGGGCGCCCACGGCGAGCAACGCATTCTCTACACCATTGATACCAAGCGCGCACGCACCGAAGTTCGTGCGCAATCGACGCAGGTGCGCCTGGTACGTGAACTGGTGGCACGCGCCTCGAACGATCAGAATCAGGATACGCAAATCGGCCGCACCTTGTTTCAGCTGCTGGTGCCACTGGAGTTGGAACCCTTTCTCGGCAGCAGTTCAGAAATGTTGCTTGAGCTTGATCGCGGCACCGCCGGCATTCCGTGGGAGATGCTCGATACCAGCAGCGGCACACGCGCCGGTTCTACCGACAACCGACCGTGGGCGATCCGCGCCAAATTGCTGCGCAAGTTGCGGCTGAACAATTTCCGCCAAACGGTCACTGATGCCAACACAGATGCGCAGGTCCTGATCATCGGTGAGCCGCAATGCACCGACCCCGCCTATCCGCGCCTGGCCGGGGCGCGCACTGAGGCGCAAGTTGTACGCCAGCGCCTGCAAGATCCTGCTGCACTCGGACCAGAGCGGGTACAAGCCCTGATCAGTCCGGAGGACACGGCAACGCCGGGACCCAATGCACGCGAAGTGATCAATGCACTGATGGCGCGCGACTGGCGCATCGTGCATATCGCGGGCCACGGAGAGCTCCCGGAAAAAATCGGGCCGGCGCCCCAGTACGCAGATGATCCGCCGCAGAAGGAGGGCGATCCGCGCGGCGTGGTCCTCTCGAACCACACTTTTCTTGGCCCACGTGAAATCCGCAATATGCGCGTGGTGCCCGAGCTGGTATTCGTGAATTGCTGCCACCTGGCCGCCCGCAACCCCACTGAGCTGCTGCAAAGCGAGCGCGCACTGGATTATGACCGCGCGAATTTTGCCGCCGGGGTCGCTGAGGAATTGATCAGAATTGGTGTGCGCTGCGTGGTGGCGGCGGGCTGGGCGGTGGACGACGCGCCGGCGATGATCTTCGCGACGACTTTCTACGACTGCCTGCTACGCGGTCTGCGCTTCATTGATGCGGTAAGCGAGGCGCGCGAAGCGGCGCATGCCGCCGGCGGTAACACCTGGGCGGCTTATCAATGCTATGGCGATCCGGCGTGGACCTTGCGCCGCGCAGGGACCGATCCGCAGCGACCGAGTGTTTCGTTAACTGACGAATTCGACAGCGTGGCATCGTTACCTGCCTTGCAGCTGGCGTTGGACACGCTCGCAATTAAAAGCCGCTACCAACAAGCCGATCGAGAAGATCAGAGCGCGCGTATTCGTCACCTTGATACGCAGCGGCCGAACAGACCGGCCGCGGTAATGGCGAACACGCGCAATTGTTCTACCCGCTGTTGAATCGCCTCGCCGCCGAATTTGCCGCGCACGCCGGCCGCCCGAATTGGCGCGGACCCACTGCCGAAATCATGGCCACGACACAGGCTTTGTTAAGCGACAGAGTAAGTCGCGAGCCTGATTTCTGGAGTGTGGTCGGGGTGACCGAATTGCGCCTGCTAGCGGCCTTGGCCGCGCGCGATCTCGCAACATCTGCGAGCACCCTGCACGCCGAGTTTGCCGATCTACAAGGCCGGGTGGCCGCCCCCTCGCACTGGGCCTCAGTTGCCGATCAACTAAACCTCGTGCTGCCGGGTTATGTCGCACGAGTTAAAAACCGTCAGGAAGTACAAGCCGCCAAGGCGCTGCTTGCGCAGGTTGAGGGGTTTGCGGCGGGGGGTACTCTTGATTAGCGGAGCACGGCCTAACCGCGCGGCTACTGATTACGAAGCAGCTGACGCAATGGTTCGCCGTCAGGAATGGAATTGGCGGCTGTCTCAGCGGCTGCCTGGAGATCGGCAACCTGCAGGAATGTCGCGGCTGCTTCGTGGGCGGCCTTGCGCGAGGCGCGTGCGCAGCTCGGAATCGATCACCAGCGCCGGTAGCAAGGCGAGCAGCACTTGGTCACGTGATTGTGGCACCAGGGTCGGGACGGCGAGCCCGTGCTCAGCGGCTGTGATTGCCTGCGCGGGATGCGTTGAACGCCACTCAGAGACTGCCCGCATCAACCATGCATTTGTCTGGAGCTGCGGATCGAGCGCCGCAATCTGCGCGTCGCTGAGGGCCGTAACCACTGTGCCGTAAAGCCCCTCGCTCTGGCCCGCGAGGAACGGATCGACGCTAGCGGCGTTATCAACTTGAACCGCCTGCGTGAATTGTTGCTGCACGTCGCGTAAGGCGAAGGTGTGCTGCACCCTCGTCACTTGCGCGCAACCTGCCAAGGCGATCGCGAGAAACCCCAGCAGTGTCAGGCGTGGTCTGAAGGTTGGCTTGCTGTTCACGTCTGCTCCCTCGCGTTGCCCATCCTGTGTGAGATTCATACCAAATTTCATAGGTCGGATCAGCGCAGCGTAATCCGACATTTCAGCGGCACTTTCGGTGTCGGATTACGCTGCGCTTATCCGACCTATAGAACTACGGAGCTGGATTGCTTCGCGTTCGCTCGCAACGACGGAGAGAGATTCATCACGCCGCGCGCAAAATTCCGATTGCCGCACGGGTCAACGCCGCCTCTTCCTGTAGATCGAGTTCATCCCACAGCACTTGGCGCACGACGCCTTCGAGCAACACCGGCAGGTTCGCCGCATTCACGCGGCCATCGAGCGCGCCGAGCGCGAGACTGAGCGTGCGCTCGATCGCGTGCTTGAGAAGATTGTCATTTTGGACCAGCGCGATCGCATTCGCCGAAGCCAGTGGCAGCAGGCGACGCGCTACTTCGAGCAAGACTTGCTGCGTGGCGAAACCTGACACGGGAGGTGCGGCGCTCAGGGGGCTAAAAATCTGCTGCAATACCGAGCACAGCAGGTTGCCACGCGGCGAGAGCGTATCGAAATCCAGTAACTTGCCGGCGTTCTGAAGACCGGTGTGCAGCGCGATCTTCGTCAACGTCAGCAGGCCTTCGCCATTGAGGAGTTTGGCTGGCGCGTCGCCCAGCGCGCGCGTGACTGACCCTAAGACCTGCGCAAGCGCCGTCTTGCGCGGATCGGGGGTGGTACCGAGCATTTGCAAGGGCTGGCGCGCGACTTCCTCGAACGCGAACTGCGCGAGTTCGATCAACTGGCCTTTGGCGAGCAGCGCGCGCGGCGCGCCGGTTCCTGCGAGTTGGTTGGATAGGCCAGCCGCGACGGCACTGATCGTCCGTGCCAACAGGGGTTCAAGCGGCCCCTCGTCACTCGCCAAGGTCTCGGTGTAGTGGGCAGTGGTGCGCACGACGGCATCGACCACCGCCCCCAAGGTGCTGACATCGAACACCTGCTTGCCGGCGCCGCTGGTAAGCGCCGCAGTACTGCTGGTGATCAAACGCTGCACAAAGCGGTTGTCCGCAAACAATGGCGCATTCTCGCCGATGGCGCCCAGGGTGCTGCGGAACAGCTGTTGGATGGCATCATTCGAGAAGAGCGCCTGCTATTCGCGAATGCCGGCGAGGACTTGGCTAAGCGCCGATTCAACCAGCGGTCTGGCGAGTGTGCCCGCCGGTAAAAAGATTTCGGTATTTTCCGTGAAAGCGCGCGCACCTCCGGCAAACACTGCGGATAAGGTGCGCTTCACCAGCGCGTGGCGGCGAAGCCTCTCGCCACTGCTGCCCTCTGCGGTGAGTTCTTCGACCACGGCCGTCGTCACCCCGCCGAGCAACGCCTGCAGGCGATCGTTATCATCCAGCAAGGGGCGTGGTTTGCAGCGTCTTGAAGGCGGCTAAGAGCACATCGCTAACGAGCCCCGCCGGTGCGGCGGTGCTGAAATTCATGCCGCCAAGCTGCACCAGCAGGCCTTGGATAATCTGCCGCGTGCAATCGGACCGCGTTCGGCTACAACTTCCCTGCCGCGCGTAACGTGTTCACCTGCGCGTCCTGCACGATTACGCGCTCGGCATAGAGGCTCGCCAACTGCGCGGGGGTATAGCCTAAGCGTTCGCGCAGAATTTCTTCGTTGTGCTCACCCAAGTACGGCGCGCGAAACGGGATTTTCATTTCCATAGTCGAGAGATGAAACGGTGATCGCGCGACCGGCGTGCTGCCAAGTTCGGGATGAGGGATGTCCTGGAACAAGCCGCGCGCCTTGATCTGCGGATGCTCGGGCACCTGCGGAATATCGAGAATTGGCGCTGAGGGCACCCGTGCTTCGGCCAGAAGGCGCAGTGGTGTGGCGTCGTCCGGAAAGGTTTGTAACCAGGCTTCGATCACCGCGCGCACTTCAGGCCGGCGCGCACAGCGCGCGATCTGCGTCGCATAGCGTTCGTCGTGTTCGAGTTCGGGCATGCCCATGGCGCGCACCAGTGCGCCCCATTGATGCTCGGCCACCGCAAACACGATGTAACCTTCCTTGGAGCGATAAACGCCATAAGGGCAGATCGAAAAGAAATCACCGCCAAAGCGCTTCGGTGAAATCCTGCCGCCGGTCATCATCGACAATGGGAAATTGATGTAGTCGAGATAGATCAGCGCTTCGAGCTGCGAGATATCGATGTACTGTCCTTCGCCATGCAGCGCGCGATGATAGAGCGCCGCACAGATCGCGAGGGCGGCATGCACGCCGGCATTCGGATCGCCAAAGTAATTCCCCACATATTGCGGTGGGCCGTCGGGATCGCCAGTCATCGACATCACACCGCTTTGGGCTTGCGCGATGATGTCGAAGCTCGTGTAGTTCGCGTAGGGGCCATCCTGGCCGAAGCCCGAGATCGAACACATGATGAGCTTGGGGTTGATCGCCTTCAAAGTTTCGTAGTCGAAGCCGTATTTGGCCATCACACCCGGACTGTAATTCTCGATCACGACATCCATCTGGCGTACTAAATCGTGCACGATTGCGCGGCCCTGTGCACTGCGGAACTCAATGGCGAGGCTTTTCTTGCCCGCACAGGCGGCGAGGAAGAAACCACTCACACCCGGCGCCACGTAGTGAATTTTGCGACCGTGATCGCCGTCTGGCGTGCGTTCGACTTTGATCACATCGGCGCCAAAATCGGCGAGCAGACGAGTAGCTGCAGGACCGGCGAGATACTGCGTGAAGTCAAGGACCTTCACATTGGAGAGCATTTTTTGAAAGGGTGAGGTGGTCATGGCAGTCCTTTTGGGGGGTGGGATCGACAAGAATTTGTGATTTCGTCATCCCGGGCGCAGACCCGGGATCCACGGGCGTTTGATCGCCAGGATGGATCCCGGATAAGCGCTACGCGCTTTCCGGGATGACGGGGTTTAAACGCTGCACACTAACTCCACCACCGCCTCAAACGCCGCATCCGCCAGCGCGCGCATCTCGTCGTCTGTGCGATCCTGGATCGGATGGGCGACGAACAGGCTGTCGGCATGAAAACCTACCGCATCGCCTTGCGTGCGCGCAGCGGTGCGAAACACTTCCGAGGCGACGAAACCGCCAGGAATGCCGCGACTGTCGAGTTCCCGAATGTCATGCAAACTGCACGACGTGCAAGATCCTCAGTCGGCCAAGCCTTCAACTACCACATCACACTGACTGGCCATCTCCTGCAGCAACGCGATCGGCGCCGGACGCGCGAAGGTGGGCTTCTTGAAGCGCAGTATTTTTACACCGCGCGCCGCGAGTAATTCATCAATACGATCGAGGAACACATTGCCGCGTGCTTTGGATATATCAAGCAGACCGACGGTCAAGCCGGTGAGTGAAGTGGGTTTCTTCAGCGGCAGGCGCTGCACCGGATCGAGTTCACCGGTGGGGTCGAGCAGAACGGAAGTCATAGTCGAATCTCCTTGCTAACGGGATCGGTGCCGAGGGAACCCTTCATCAACCACCCGGGAATGATAGCGGAAAAAAGTCCGGCCTGGCCGCCGGCGCGCACCAGGGTAAGACCCTCGGGCCGGAACTTTGCAGCGGTGCGTGGGCCGCTTGTCGTGGCAACGACAGGCGCCGCCGACGCCGTGCCCATGCCGAGATCCTGGCCGCTGATTTGCAGGCGCGCATGCAAGGCGGCGACCACTTGCGCCTTGGACCAACCGGCTTGATCAAATACACGACCGTGTTCAGGACCAATGACCACCACTGCGTCGGCAGCATTGGCAAGATCGACATGATTCACGATGCGCAAACTGCCTGCTAGCGAATAGACGAGACTTGCGGGATCGCGCGATTTCTGATCGACACAACCCACCGGGCCGTCGGCACTGAACAAGGTCACACTGGATTGATCGCGACGAAAGCCGCGGTCTTCACTCAGCGTGGTCCAGGGTGTCTGCTCGTCTTCCGCGAAACAGAAGCCAACCTTCACCGGTGTGCCGAAGGTGGATTGATCGGCTTCCTGCGGCTTGCCGCCGCCCACATTGCGGACCACCAATTGCAACGCACGCCCAATCGTCGCGTTCGCGCGATTGCCCTGACCCAGTACATTGCCCTGCCAGTTCATGCCAATGGTCTCGCGGATCGGGCCGTTGACGATAATCATCGGCCCCGAAAACCAGGTGGTGGCGAGCAGGCCATGCAGGCAAAACGCCGGCTCTAGCGCCGCTTCCACTGCCGCGATGACGACTGGCAGGTATTCTGGTTTGCAGCCGGCCAGCACTGCGTTGATGGCGACCTTCTCGATACTGCAAGGTGACAAGTTGGGTGGCATCAAGCCGAGGATCTCGTCTGCCGCCCGCGAGGTGCCCTGCAGCATCCGGTAAACCCGCTCTTCGGTCGGTGGCACCACGGGCAGGCCATCACTCCAACCGCGCGCAAAACAGAGTTCCACATCATCTTCGAGTGGCGGCACGCTGAGGCGGCGGGCGTGCATTTTCGTGTCGCCATAACGCACTGCCAACCGCTCGGCAGTCCCCGGTTCGACCGATTTGGATCCGCAGCCCGGTCGATACTCTGGCAAGCCGCTGCCCAGCCCTTGGAGACCGCTCACGGTCTCCCATTCGCCACGTCGCCAGCCGATGGCGCGCTGCGTCTCACGGCCATCAGCGATTTCAATCAAGGTCGGGACGGTTTCAATCGCGAGCCGAAAGGAGTGTTCCAGACTACGGTCATCCACAATGTGCGAGGCGCGCGAAAAACTTGGGTCGTCCTGGATGTAAACGGTCAACGGCACGCCGTGACGTTCGATCTCCTGCAGGACGGGATCGACCAGCAGACAGGTTGGGCAGTCACGTTTGACCACCGCGATGAGACCGTCAGGGAACTGCATTTTAATTCCTCTCATTCGAAGTTTGTCGGCAGGCAGACAGCGCCTCCCTGAATTCTGACTTCCAGACGCCGCGATGTCCGCTATCATCGGCACTTCTGTCCGCTTCCGATCAACTACCAAGAGGTTAAATCACCATGCCCAGTATTAATCGCAAAGGCGTCAACGTTTACTATGAAAGCTTTGGCCAGGGACTGCCCATTGTGTTCCTCCATCCCTGGACCACCAACCGGTATATCTGGTCGAATCAATTATTCGATTTTGCACGCGACCACCGCTGCCTGGTGGTGGATCATCGTGGCCATGGGTTGTCCGATAAACCTGCCAGCGGCTACGCGATCACTGAGAGCGCGGCAGACGTCGCGGCCATTCTGGATCACGCCGGCATTGAACGCGCGGTGTTGGTCGGTAACTCGATCGGCGGCATGATCGCCATGCAAACCAGCCTCGACACGCCCACCCGCGTGCTCGGCAATTTGATCCTGAGCAGCGCCACCAATATGGCTGCCACCATGGATCCGGCGGCCGGCGAAGCGATGCAGAAGGATTGGCGGGCGGTGTTCAGTGGTCTGTTGAGCGTCACGGTCTCCGCCAAATCCAAAACCGAGCGCCCGGAGATTCTGGCCTTCATGGAAGGTTGCTTCCGAAACCCCAGCAACTTCACCGAGCAGGTGTTTTTCGCCAGTGCGGCCGATCCCGGCGGCGTGTTCAATTGGAACATTACTGATCGCCTGAAAGATATTAAACAGCCCACCTTGATCATCGCCGGCAAAGAAGATGGCGCGACCACCGTCGCCCACAATCAACTGCTGGCGGATAACATCCCTGACGCGAAAATCAAGTTCTACGACGATGTCGGACATTTCTGTCAGCTCGAAAAGCCGATGGCCTTTAATGCGGATCTGCGCGGGTTTTTGCAGCGGTTCAGTTAATTCCAGACCCGTCTTCAGACGAGTCTGCTGGCCCTGCTGGAATCCATGGGGGTTGTTGAGCGCCTCTGGATTCCAGGTCTCCGCCGCGTTGCGGCTACGCCTGGAATGACGGAGTTTGGCGCCGGCGCGAAACTTCAACCCCGTCATTCCAGAAATCGCGCTAGCGATTATCTGGAATCCATGCGCTGCATCCGCCCGACGGTGCCGCAGGCGTTCCCATGGCTGTTGCTTCTCTTGCTCGGTCCGTGGTCGACAGCAACTTGCGCGACGCCCAACACGACCAGCTTGCTAGTGCTGCTCAAAGACTCACGCGAACTGGCGGTCACTTTGGCCGATCTGAAACAACGCTACCGCGCACCTGGCGATCTCGAAACCCGGCGGCGTAGCCTGTTGGCGTCACATTTGGCGGCGTTCGCGCAGACCCGTCGCCGGGTGCAACATGAAATAACGAAGCTGCTGCCACCGCGCGCCCGCAGAGCGAGCACCTTCGAAGCGCTGCCGCCGCTTAACGCGTGGCTGCTCCACGTCCCATCGCCCTTCGTCGCTTCTGCGTTCGCGGCGCTAACGGCGGCGACTCATGTCCCGCACGCCAGCCTCGCGTACGTCGCGCGCCATGGTGTTGATGAGGAGGCGCCGATCACGAACAAGTGGGATGGCAATTGCGCGAATTGTCAGCCGGCGCCAGCACCCATCACCGCAAACTCTACACCGGTGCTGGCGATCCTTGATTCCGGCGCGGATGCCACGCACCCACTGCTGAGCGCCGCCCTCGGGCCGTTTCATTTTCAAAACCGCACGCCGGGAGCAACTTTCAAGAGCGATTTGCTGCGCTCGCATGGCAGCGCCATGCTGGGGATTTATGCCCAGCAAGCGCGCGGGGATACGCTGCTGGCGAACGGCGTGCCGGTAAATCAGCGCGCGCCGCCGTTTCCCATCGCGGCGACCTTGGTCGGCCATGCTGGACCCGAAACACGCACAGGTCGCACCCAACTCGTGCGTAATTTGGCTTGGTTGCTCGCACCTTCGGCGGCACGGCCGTGGCCCGATCTCCTCAATTACAGCCAGGGCAACGGCGCGCTGTGCACCAACGAAGCGCCAACTTGCGCGCGCACCCCCTGGGCGGGAGTGACCCGCGCGCTCGACCGCGCAATTGAGGAATACGCGCTGGTGGTCGTGAAGTCGGCGGGCAATCGCGGCTACGCCGAACACACCACCATGACGGTGCCCGGCGATACCTACAACGGCATTGTGGTCGGCAATATGCACGCCTTCGATTGGGAAACCTGCAAACCCAGTGCGGATCGCCTGCGCCATAAGGTTTACCGCACCAGCAGCCCCGCGCCACCGCCCAGCGGGCCGCGCTTACTCGATCTGGTCGCACCAGGGATAAGAGTGGCCACCGCGGGCGTTGATCCCGCGTACTGTCTAAGCCGCTGCGCGGAGGATCGCGAACTCACCTGCGCTTTCTGCGCGCGCCTCGGCACCGCCACGGAAACTGACACTGACTTTCGCAAGTTGAATTCAGGAAGCAGCCCCGCCGCCGCCATAGTTGGAGCGGTCGCCGCGCGCCTGCTAAACCAGGGGTATCGTGAACCCATGCGGATCAAAGCGATTCTGATCAACAGCGCAGATGCCTGGAGCAGTGGCGGACGACCGCCGCCAGCCACCCGTGGCGATGGTGCCGGTTGCGCCCAGGATCCCTATGCCGCTGCGCATGGCGCTTATCCGTATGGCGCACATTACGATCGCAGTTATGGTTGGGGTTATCTCAATCCTGAGCAGGCGCAACAACAGGCGCCATATGCCAGGACTGGCGAATTGCCGGCGCAGACCAGCCAATGTTTTAGGACTGAGCTTGCGCCGTGGGAGAAGATAACGCTCGCCTGGCAACGCCGGGTTGGCAGCTGTCAGCAGTGCAACGGGCATGATTGGTATCGTTTAAGCCCGCTTTCTCTTGCGTTGTTTGAAGATCGCACCGGCTATCCGTTGCTTGATCGCGATGTCGGGCGGCATGCCGAGGACAATGTGCAGCAGGTCTCCAACGGGCGCGGTAAGCACGCGCAGCCGAGCGCGCGCGTGATTGTGCGCGTGAGTTTGCCCGCAGCGGCAATCGATGGTGCAGGGAGTGAACCCTATGCGCTGGCGAGCGCGCGCGCGCTTACACTGCTCGCGGCATGTCCAATGCCACAACACAGGAACTGACAATGAAAGAATACAAGGCCGTGGTTTATCGCGAAGGCATGCTGGGCTCTTTGTTGCTGGGCGCCAGCAAAGTAGACCCCGAACGCTTTTCAGACTTTCTCAACAAAAACGCCGCCCAAGGCTGGCGTGTGGTGACCATGGAAAAAGATGTGCGGCGCATGTTGTTGCTGTGGTCACGCGAAGCGTACCTCGTGATCATGGAACGCGATAAATGAAACTCGCCTCAATTTTTGGAGTCGGACTCACTACGCTATGGGCCATATTGGCCTTGTTGCAGCTGTGGTTTGAAATTTTCACCAATGCCATCTTCTTTAAAATTACCGTGAGTTGCGCAATCTTGATCGGGCTCGTGGTGCTCGGCGCTTTGGTGTATCGCGAATACATTCGCGAAAATGACTTGAAGGACAAAGGCTATCTTGATTAAGAATCGCGGTGCAACGCTATTTGCTGGCGTGATCCGGAAGTTAAATCTCGTGTGCCCGCGCAGCTTGTACGTAAATCCGACGTAAAAATCGGCACTCGCATGAGCCAACTATGAAATCTCCACTCGCCCTGCTTGGCCAACGTTACGAAGCGGTATTCAAAGTAATGCTGCTGACAAGCTTGCTGGCGTACGGCAGTTATTTACTGATGTTCCTGGCGCTCGGCATTCCTTTTATGCCGGCGGCCAATATGGGCGCGATCGCTGCCAGCTCGCTCGCGCTGTGGCTGCTGTCGCGCGGACACCTGTATTGGGCTTTAAGCGTGCTGACAATGGCGGTGCTCGGACATGCATTTTTCGCGACCTCCTTGCTGGGATGGGGCGCGAACTTCCACTTATTCGGCTTCCTGGTCCTGATATTTCTGCTGGTGTGCCCGTATTTCTCGCGCCCCACCAAGGCCGCGATCTTTCTGGCGCTGACCGCCGCTTACGGACTGCTGGAGATCCTTCTGCGCGACCCGCACGAACAGCTCACGCCCATCGTCATGCTGATCCGCAGCCTGAACACCGTGGTGTTCTGCTCGATCCTGGGCTTTCTGGCCCACACCTACGCGCTTGCGATGAGTCGCACCACCCAGGAATTGCATGCCTTGAATGCTGATCTCACCCGCTTGGCGACCATCGATGGTTTGACTGGCCTGTTCAATCGCCGCTACTTGACTGAACAGATCCACACCGAGATTGAGCGTTTCAATCGCTCCGGTCGCACGTTTGCGGTAATGCTCGGCGATATCGACGATTTCAAAGCCATCAACGATCAACACGGGCATCAGGGCGGGGACGCCGTGTTAGCGGCCGTCTCGCGGCTGCTCCGCGAGACGGTGCGCACGCAGGATCAAGTCGCGCGCTGGGGCGGCGAGGAATTTTTGGCGTTTCTGCCAGAAACCGGAGCGGCGGAAGCCGCTGCGGTCACCGAGCGCATTCAACATCAACTTGCCAAGCATCCATTCCCCTACGGCAATGCCAAGGTCCCGGTACGGATGACCTTTGGCATCGCGCAGTTCACCCCGGGTCAAACGCTCGATGATCTGCTGGCCTGTGCGGATCGCGCGTTATATCGCGGCAAGTCCACCGGCAAGAATCGGATCGTGTTGGCGGCGTAGCGCTAAATAAACTCGCATAGAAATTGATCCTAGACGCGGATCAAGCGTGCGTGAAATCGCTGATCGCACAAAACGCCGTCATTCCAGCGAAAGCTGGAATCCAGGGGCGCTTGATAGGCCACATGGATTCCAGATAACCGCTACGCGGTTTCTGGAATGACGGGGTATATCGATTAGCGTGAGCGAACGGGCGGATAGGTGAAAACATCCGACACCGTCATTGAACAATGATCGATGTAATTCCGCCTTTTTGGTGGCATTTAGCGCAGCTTGTTGATCTCGGTCAGGCTGTAGGTGGCGGCAAACGGCGCATGGAGCGGGATCCCATAATTCGCTGCAATCTCCGCCAAGCGCCCTTGCCCGGAGAGTTGCTTAAGCGCCTTATCGATCGCGTTGCGCAGTGCCGAATCCTCCTGGCGCGTTGCCACATGGAGGTTCCACGCCAGCGCTGCCGGCGGCACATAATCTTTTGCGATACCCAGCTTGAGCGCGGGATGTTGCCGCAGCTGCCAACCGGCAGTCGGTCCCCACAGCAGCGCCGCCACCGCATCCCCCTTTTGAACTGCTTCGAGCGCTGCTAGAGGCGAAAAGAAAGTGCGTTGCTTGCCGCGCAAAATCGCAAGCGCGAAGCTGGCAATGGTTTGTGCCTGGATCGCGACTGGCTGGTTGCGAAGCGCCTTGAGGTGCGGGCTGGTCGCAGGCGGGCCAATCAATTCAAAGGCCGCACCGTAGTACGCGGCGCCCAGGGCCAGGTCTGGCAGGCCACGCAAAGTGTCACGGGCCGGGCCAGGCAGGCTGAAAATCGCGTCACAAGCCCCTTTCGCCAGACGATAAATGGGGAAATCGCTGTCGTCGATTTCCGCCACCGTCTCTGGATTATCGGTCCACACCGGCTGCAACTGACGCTGGAGTTCGCGTGCCACTTCGCGTGCCACGTCGAGATCGAACCCTTGGCCGGTGGTACGCACGGCGTAAGGTGCATTGTGTGAGAGCACACAAACCCGCAGTGGCGGCGCGGCCTGTACGGTACTCGCCACCAGCCCCAGCAGCAGCGCCAGCAGCGGCGAGGGTTTAGACCTCACGGCAGACTGAACACCACCAACGCAGCACCCAGGGTCACGTTGGGATTCTCGCCGATAATGGTGACCGCAAGACCGCCGCCGCCGCTCGGCATTGCCATGTATTGGGTGTCGCCAATTTTGTAGGTAACGGGCTGGCCGCGAATCATCGAGCCGGTCTGAAACTGCCACAATTGCTTGCCAGTGCGATCATCGAAGGCCAGGGCATAACCGCGCTGATCGCCGGTGAACACCAAGCCGCCGGCGGTCGCCAACGTGCCACCCACCATCGGGAACTGATCTTTGTGGCGCCACATAATTTTGCCGGTCGCCGGATCGAGCGCCGAGAAATGTCCATAGGCACCGTTTTCGGCCTGCGTCTCGCCCGGTCCACCACCCCAGAACGGCGTGCCATTGAGAAACACCGCGGCCTGCTTTTCCATCTTGGCGCAGCTCTCGATCACGGGCACATAAATCCATTTCGTCTCGGGACTGTAGGCGGCTGTGTAGGATCCGTTCTGTCCGCCCACATTGCCGGGACACACCCACTCCGGGTTACCGCCGGCGATCGGCACATACTTCGGATCGAGGATCGGACGCCCGTTGGGATCGAGACCTTTGGCCCAGTTCAACGTATCCGTGTATTGCGCGCCACGCAGAAATTTGCCACTCGCCGCATCGAGCACATACAGATAGCCATTGCGATTGGGCTGCGCGATGGCGTGCACCGTCTTGCCCTCATGCTCCACATCGATCATGAACAGGCCGGTATTGCCGTCGTAGTCCCAGATGTCATGCGGCGTGAATTGGAAATGCCATTTCAGATCCCCGTTATCGGGATTCAGCGCGAGCACCGAATTGGAGTAGAGATTGTCGCCCTCGCGCGAATCGCCATTCCAATCTGGCGAGGGATTACCGACCGCCCAGTACAACAGCCGCTGAGTCGGATCGTAGGTGCCGGTCACCCACGCCGGGCCGCCGCCGGTTTTATAGGAATCCCCAGCCCAGGTCTCGACGCCGGGCTCACCGGCAGTGGGGATCGTGTAGCGTCGCCACACGCGCTTGCCGGTTTTCACGTCATAGGCATCGATGAAGCCGCGCGCGCCGTACTCGCCGCCCGCGATACCGATAATGACTTTGTCTTCAATCACGAGCGGGGCCGAGGTTGAGCTATAGCCGTTCTTGAAATCGTCCATCACAATGTTCCAGACGATGTCGCCAGTCGTCCGGTTGAACGCCAGCAGGCGCGCGTCCAAGGTACCCATGAAAATAGTGTCGCCGGCCACTGCGACGCCGCGATTGGTCGGGCCACAACAGATCTGGATGTTGCTCGGCATCTGATGTTCGTAGTGCCACAGCAAGGTGCCCGTCACTGCATCGAGCGCGAAGAGGTTGTTATAGGACGCCGTCACGTACATGACGCCGTCGACCACCGTCGGGGAGGTTTCGAACTGACCCGGCACGCCGGTCTGGAAAATCCACGCCGGGCGGAGCTTGCCCACGTTCTCGCGATTGATTTGCTTAAGCGGACTATGCCGCCAGTTCGCATAATTGCCGCCGTACATCAGCCAATCAGCCGTATTCGCAGTGCCTGCAGTGAGACGCTCCATCGTGACTGGCTTAGCAGTCTCCACTGCCATGACGGTCGCTGCCTGAATTGCGAGCCATAAGGCGACGCCCCGAACCACTAAACGCATAAACTCCCCCTCAGTCTTGATCTGTTGCCGCGCTTGTTGAGTGTATGTCTGTTCGTGTCAGGTGCCCAGTATTCGCCGCGGCGCGGTTCGCGCGTTATGCTGCAATTCAAGGGGTCGCCAAATCCAAATAAGGGGTCAGAGTCCTTAAAGGCAATTCAAGGGGTCAGAGTCCTTTAAGGGACTCTGACCCCTTTGAATTTTGCAAGATTTATTCGTCAGGAGATTATCGTGTCAGAGGTCCTTTCAAATCCGTCCCCTTCCGCGCCAACCGCCTATGACGCCATCGTCGTCGGCGCCGGCTTTGCTGGTCTGTACATGCTGCATCGACTGCGCGGACTTGGGCTCAGCGCGCGGGTGATCGAAGCCGGCAGTGGACCCGGTGGCACCTGGTACTGGAATCGTTATCCGGGTGCGCGTTGCGATGTGGTGAGCATAGAATACTCCTATCAATTCTCACCCGAGCTGCAGCAGGAATGGCAGTGGAGCGAACGCTACGCCACCCAGCCCGAAATTTTGCGCTATGTGGAGCATGTCGCAGCGCGTTTTGATTTACGCCGCGACATCCAGTTCAACACCCGCGTGGTGGCCGCGCATTTCGATGAGGCGGCCAGCCGCTGGCGCATCCGTCTCGATCCCGGGACTGAGCTCACCGCGCGCTTCTGCATCATGGCCACTGGCTGTTTGTCCTCCGCCAACCTGCCGCAGATTGCGGGCCGCGACAGTTTCAAGGGCCCGACCTATCACACCGGTCATTGGCCACATGGGGGCGTGGATTTCAGCGGCCAGCGGGTTGGCATCATCGGCACTGGATCGTCGGCGCTGCAATCGATCCCGCTAATTGCTGAACAAGCGGCCCACCTGCACGTATTTCAACGCACCGCGACGTATGCCATCCCGGCGCGTAACGCGCCGCTTGATCCCAACCAGGCGGCCCAGATCAAAGCCGACTATGCCGCCTACCGCGCCCACAACTGGCAACAACCGTTCGGGGTGGACTTCAACCAACGCGAAGAATCCGCGCTCACGGTGTCGGTCGCCGAGCGTGAAAAAGAATACGAGGCGCGCTGGCAGCGCGGAACCTTGGGCTTTCTGGCAGCATTCAGCGATCTGCTGATCGATCCCGTCGCGAACGACACGGCGGCCGAATTCATTCGCCAGAAGATTCGCACCATCGTGAAGGACCCGGCGGTGGCGGCAATCCTCTCGCCGCAGCAGGTGGTGGGTTGCAAGCGGCTGTGTTTGGACACGAATTACTACGCGACTTTCAATCGGCCGAATGTGACCTTGGTGGATGTCAGTGCCCACCCGATCACCGCGATCACGCCGCAAGGCCTGCGCATTGGCGACACCGACTACACCTTTGATTGTTTGATCTTCGCGACCGGTTTCGATGCGATGACTGGCGCGTTGGAGAAAATAGACGTGCGTGGCCGAGCCGGTCTGCCACTGAAGGAGAAATGGCAGGCTGGACCGCGCACCTATCTCGGTCTCGCGACCGCCGGCTTTCCGAATCTCTTCACGATTAGCGGACCAGGGAGTCCATCAGTCCTCTCGAACATGCTGCCTACTATCGAACAGCATGTGAACTGGATCGCCGAGTGCATCGCCTACGTGAACGGTCGCGGGATGCGCGAGATTGAGGCGAGCGTGAGTGCGGAAGACTCTTGGGTCGAACATGTCAACGCGGTCGCCCACACCACCCTCTACCCTCACTGCAATTCATGGTATCTCGGCGCGAATATTCCGGGTAAACCGCGCATCTTCATGCCCTACATCGGGGTGCCGCCGTATGTAGAGAAGTGTAATCAGGTGGCCGCGAATGGGTATGAGGGGTTCGCGTTGGTGGGGTGAGTCCGTCATCCCGGGGAAGGTCATGCTGAGCACCCACCGTCATCCGGAAACCCTCACCCCGTCCTCCCGGAAAACGCGCAGCGTTTATCCGGGATCCATCCTGCACATCAGGCGCCCCTGGATCCCGGGTCTTCGCCCGGGATGACGGAGTGATTCGCCCGGGATGACGGAGTGACGAGCCCGGAATGACAGAATCGACGCTCGAGGTAACGGACGAAGGTTCCCGGGTGACAGCGTTCACCCCTTCGCAATATTCTCCGCCGCAAACGTTTTCGGCCAGTAATCACAGGCCGCGAGCCCTTCCAAGGCGAGCCCGTACGGCAGTTGATCCAGCATCGCGCGCTTGACCTGCATCAGCATCGCTTCGCGCGTCAGGCGCACGGTCAGCGCTGGCCGTTCGCGAATAAGCCGCGCGAGTTCCCACGCGCGTTTCAACAACGCGGCTTGCGGCATCACTTCGTTCACCACGCCGAGATTGAGCGCTTCAGTCGCGGACAATTGCTGGCCGGTCATCAGAAAGTAACGCCCGCGATTCAAGCCCAGCAACATCGACCACACCACATGCACGCCGTCGCCTGGCACCAGCCCACTCGGGAAATGCGGTGCGTCCTGGAAAATGCTGTGGTCTGCCGCGAGCACGATGTCGCACAGCAGCGCGAGTTCGGCATGCACGGTGGCCGGTCCATTGATCGCCGCGATCATCGGTGCCTGGATTTCCAGCAGATTCATCAGCAGGCGCTTGGCATCCGGCAACACATGCTCAGCCCAAGTCTTGGCATCGACCCCGCCACCGCCCAGATCTTCCTTATGGATGAAGGTGTCGCCCGAACCCGTGAAGATGATGACCTTGTTCTCGGGATCGCTACCAATGTCGCCGAAGCAGTAGCCGAGTTCCTGGTGGGGCGCAAAACCCCAGATCAAATCCTTATTCTCGCTGTGCATCGTGACCTGCAGAATGCCGTTCTCGCGCTGAAATTTAATGTGCTGATATTTTTTCGAGTAGTCGTCGAGCTGCGGGACTAACATGCGTTTAACTCCTGTTGCTTGATGGGCAGATGAGAATTTATGGCGCCGGAGGGCTTACTTTGTAGAGTTTTTGCGCGTTACCCCACAGAATTTTCCGGCGGGTCGCCGCATCGCAGTCGCTGAGTCCGGTCGCAATCCGCTGTTTGACTTCGTCTCCATACAGCGACGTCGGGTGCGGAAAATCCGTTTCAAAAAGGATGTTATCCACCCCAACCTTATCGAGCAGTCGGCGCGGGGCGGTTTGCTCAAACCAGTAACAGGCGTAAATATTGCGCGCGAAGTACTCCGAAGGCAGGCGATCGAATTCAGGACGATCATCGGCCACATGATTGCCCAGGAATTGATAGTCGAGCGCTTCGAGCACGAACGGAACCCAGCCGATGCCGGATTCCACGGACACAAATTTAATGGTCGGGTAGCGCGCCAGCACGCCGGACATCAGCAGATCGCAGAGCTGTCGGCCGTTGTCCATGAAAAGACCCACCGACAATTCGGCGAACGCCGCCATGCGGCCGTAGCCCTTGATCTTCTCGCGCAGCAGGCCCGCCTCCATGTTGCCGGAGCCGATATGAAAGCTGACTGGCAAATCGAGCTCTACCGCAACTTCCCACAAGGGATCCCAGTGATGATCGCCAAGAATCGGTTGGCCGAATGACTGGGGATCGCCAGTGAACAGGATGCCGCGATGGCCGAGCGCTTTGCCGCGCCGTACCTCACGCACCGCAGCCGGCACATCCCAGAACGGGATGGAGGTGATCGGCAGCAGGCGTTCAGGCGCGACTGCTGCCCATTCGGTCTGCCAGTCGTTGTAGGCCTGTACACAGGTCAGCATCAGTTCCGGATCGCCCAGGCGCAAAAACTCCTGGGCGCCAAAGCCGCCGACATTGGGATACAGCACCATGGCCCAGATTTCCATCTGGTCCATGTAGGCCAGCCGCGCGTGCGCATCGAAGGCACCGGGATGCATATCGCTATAGCCACGGGGCGGGTGCTTGAAATTCCCAGTCCCCGCAGTCGCCGTCAGGCCAATGGGCACCAACCGATCTTTGCCCAGCCACCACCACTGTTTGCCGGCCGCGTCGGTCTCGACTCGCGGCACAGCGTCGCGCATGCTCGCCGGTACGCGGCTGGTCCACACATCGGCAACTTCGGTGACATGCGTATCGACATCGATGATTGAATATTGCTGCATCAGTGGATTCCTACTGGCGGCTGGGATGGCGGGATTTCAGGTTGACGATAAACGATCCAGGTCACGAGAGGAATGACTCTTAACGTTGCCGATTGGCCACAGGCGGCAGAGTTGTTACCCTCTGGATCCGCTCTCGTAAGGAATGCCGCAATGCAGTACGAATTAGTCATCAAAAATGGCATGGTAGTCGATGGTTCCGGCGCGTCCGCCTATCCCGCCGACATCGGCGTTGCCAACGGCAAAATCGCCACCATCGGTCGCATCAACGAACGCGCGGCCAAAACGATCGACGCCGAAGGTCACGCCGTGACACCCGGATTCGTTGACGGTCACACCCACATGGACGCGCAAATCTTTTGGGATCCGATTGGATCCTCTTCCTGCTATCACGGGGTAACCACCGCGGTCATGGGCAATTGCGGCTTCACGCTCGCGCCGTGCGCGGCACGCGATGCCGATTTTGTGTTCCGCAATCTAGAGCGCGCCGAAGATCTGCCGCGTGAGTCGATGCTCGCGGGCATCAAATGGAGTTGGGAAACCTTTCCAGAATTTCTCGACGTAATCGATGCGCTGCCGAAGGGCATCAATTACGGCGGCTATCTCGGGCACTCGGCGCTGCGCACCTATGTGATGGGTGAGCGCGCGTTCACTGAGCAGGCGACGCCGGATGAACTCAAACGCATGCGACATGAGTTGCAAACCGCGATCAAGGCCGGCGCGATTGGCTTTTCGACCTCGCGGACCTTTAACCACATCACTTCGGATGATCGCCCCGTGGCGAGCAGAGTTGCCGACTGGGACGAGGTGCGCTCATTGGTCAACGCGATGGGTGAAGTGGGGGCCGGCATTTTCGAGATCGCGAGCGAAACGCCGGGCCGCCGACCAGAACGCCAACAGGATTATTTTGATCGCCTGACCGAACTCAGTGTGGAATCCGGTCGACCACTGACCTATGGCATGTTCAGCACACGCATCGCACCCGACATCTGGCGCCCGTTCTACGAAGTCGCGAATCGCGCCGCGAAGCAAGGTGGACGCATCTTCGTGCAGTGTCACAGTCGCTCACTCTCAACCCTGATGTCATTCGAAACCTACACCGCGTTCGATAATTGGGAGGTGTGGAAAGATTTGCGCAGTCGGCCATTAGCCGAACAGAAAGTGTTGCTGCGCGATCCGGACTGGCGGCGGCGACTGCTCGAAATCGCGACCCGGCCCTACGATGGCCCGGAGATCGTCGGCGCTGAAGCCCGCCCGCCCGAATGGAACTGGGTGTGGTTGATCAACGATGTGGGGGTCGAAGAACGCATGGATGAGGTCGCTGCGAAGCGCGGCGTACATCCGGTGGAGGCGATGATCGATATCGCGTTAGAGCGCGATTTCAAAGTGTTCTTCCGCCAACCGCTCGCCAACGAGGATCAGGATCACACGCTGGAGATGATGCGCCATCCGCGCAGCGTGGTGACCTTCTCTGATTCCGGCGCGCATGTCGCGCAGATCATGGATTCCTCACTGCAAACTCACCTGCTCAGCCACTGGGTGCGCGAGAAGCAGGCGTTCTCGTTTGAAGAAGCCGTGCGCCTTATTACTTACGACACGGCGACTGCCTGGGGCCTGCATGATCGCGGCTTAATTCGCGAAGGGATGAACGCCGATTTGCTGGTGCTCGATCCGGCGACCGTCGCACCGTTGATGCCGAGCGTGGTCCACGATTTGCCGGCAGGCGCGAAACGTTTGATTCAGAAATCGACTGGCATTCGCTACACCATCGTGAATGGGCAGGTGATGCTGGAAGGTGACCGCCCCACCGGCGCGCTGCCGGGCCGGATCGCGCGCGGACCGCTGGCACGGCAGGCGAACTGACCAGCGAACGTTGGGATGCCCAATCGCGCCTAAAGGCGCTCCTACAAAAATCGATAGCCCGTAGGAGCGGCTTTAGCCGCGATTGGGCCTAACTGTTGAATCGCGGCTAAAGGCGCTCCTACAAGACCTGTCTTGGTCGCTCGACCAAAGCGGTTGCCAGCTAGATTGACCTCCATTACCCTGCCCGCCCCCTTTTCGAATCTCTGTCATGACACTGACCGAACTCCAAAGTTATGCCGCTGCGGGCTATACCCGGGTGCCAATCGTGCGCCGGGTCCTCGCGGATCTGGATACGCCGCTCAGCGTGTATCTCAAACTCGCAGCCGGACCCTACAGCTATCTGCTTGAGTCGGTTGAAGGCGGTGAGAAGTGGGGACGCTATTCGATCATTGGCCTGCCGGCGCGCACGGTGCTCCGTGCGGTGGGCGCCGAGCTGGAGGTTATCGAGGCGGGCACCATCACCGAGCGGCACCGGGATCGCGATCCTTTTGAGTTCGTGCGTGAATTTCTGGCACGCACCCGCACGCCGCCGCTCGCAGCCGCGCGCTTCAGCGGCGGCTTGGTGGGCTATTTCGGCTACGACACCGTGCGCTATGTCGAACCCCGGCTGGCCGCGAGCGTGCCGCCGGATCGCCTGGGCACACCTGACATGCTGTTGATGGTGGCGGATGAATACGTGGTCTTCGACAACCTGCGCGGCGACATGCAGATCGTGTGCGAGATCGATCCCCGCGTTCCCACTGCGCTCGCGCACGCCGAACAGCGGCTTGCTGCGCTCGCGATTCGCCTCGGCCAGCCACTGACGATGCCCCCAAGTTCGCCGCGTAATGCCGTGGTTGAAACCGATTTCGTGTCTGAATTCGGGCAGCAGGATTTCATGCGCGCGGTCGACAAAATAAAAACCTACATTATCGAGGGGGACGCCTTCCAGGTGGTCCCTTCGCAGCGCATGTCCGTGCCGCTGGAAGCCGCGCCGATCGATGTTTACCGCGCGCTCCGCCATCTCAATCCGTCCCCATATCTGTACTTCATTGACCTCGCTGATTTTCAAATCGTGGGTTCGTCGCCGGAAATTCTCGTGCGTCTGGAAGGTTCGACGATAACCACTCGACCGCTGGCCGGCACGCGGCGGCGCGGGGCCAACGATGAAGAGGATCGTGCGCTCGAAGCGGAGCTGCTCGCGGATCCCAAAGAGATTGCCGAGCATGTGATGCTCATCGATCTCAGCCGCAATGATGTCGGGCGGGTCGCGAAGCCCGGCACCGTGCGGGTCACCGAGCAACTCCTCATCGAACGCTATTCGCACGTGATGCATATCTCCTCGAATGTCGAGGGCACTCTGGCCGACGGTCATGATGCGATTGATGTGCTGCGCGCGACTTTGCCGGTGGGCACCCTGTCCGGTGCGCCAAAGATTCGCGCGATGGAAATCATCGATGAACTTGAGCCCGTCAAACGCGGCGTGTATGGCGGCGCAGTCGGCTACATCTCATGGAATGGGAATATGGATACCGCCATCGCGATCCGCACCGCGGTGATCAAGGATGGTCGCTTGTACATCCAGGCCGGCTGCGGCGTGGTCGCGGATTCAGTGCCACTGCTTGAATGGGAAGAAACAATCAGCAAGGGTCGCGCGATGTTTCGCGCCGTGGCAATGGCGGAACGCGGGTTAGAAGTGATGGTGGAAAATTGATTCGATGGGGTCGGAGTCCCTTAAAGGACTCCGACCCCATCGAATCCCAGCCGCGATGGCGCGCTCAGTACCCTAAATCGCGCGCCGCGCGCGCCAAAACCACCGGCACCGACCACGCTGTGCGCGCCAGGCGAATGTCATTGCTGCGGCCAGCGGCATAAAGGCCGGACGCACTCATCCAGAACGCGACCGAGCGCATCGCATACAGCGCGTTGTAGTAGTGGCAAGCGGCGACATCAATCGTGAAACCGGTCGCCGCTTCATAGTCTCTAAAGAAAGCGTCGCGTTCGACCAGGTTGGAGAGCAACGGCGTGCCCTCCCGATTCAGATCGCTCAGCACATAGGCGACGTCGTACATCGGATCGCCCAGCACCTGCAGTTCCCAGTCGAGCACGGCGGAAACACGATCTTCATGGAGCAGAAGATTGCCGGTGCGATAGGCGCCATGCACGAGCGTGAGGCGTTCAGTCGGCGGAATGTTGGCTTCTAACCAACAGATGAGATCGGTCAGGATGGGTTCGGGCGGGTGTTCGGACAACGCGATGAGATCGCGCCATTTCGCGATCTCGCGGCGCACGAACTCGGTGCCCGCCGCCGGCACGCCGAGGAACTCCAAGCCTGCCGCGCGCCAGTCCAGGGTATGTAAGGTCGCCAGGGTGGCAGTGAAGCTGGCCGGCAGCACCCCACGCTCCGCCGCCGCCTGATAGAACGCGCGACCCTCGCGGCCCCACGGGCTCGGGCAACTGCCCGGCACTTTTTCCATCACCAGGAACGGCGCGCCAAGAATTTCCGCGTCGCGCTCGAACCAATACGCTTTGGGTGTGGGCAGCGCCGTTGCTTCAAGACAGCGCAGTACCCGAAACTGCTGTTCGAGATCGGAGAGATGGCGCAGCAATGCATTACCCGGGTCGCGGCGCAGACACAACCCGAGCTGCTGAGCGGCACCGTGCTCGCGATATTGCAAATCGAACAACCAGGTCTCATGCGACCAGCCCACCGCGATGCGCTGTACATCGTGCAACACGAGATCGCTCGCGCCTGGCAGACGGCTTTGGAGATAGGCCAGGATTCGCGGCTGCAAGGATTCCGTGTCATGCGCAGGACTGCTCATGCGGCAAACTCCATGCGGCGATCGATACTCGCGCGCAAGTTCTGACGCACCCGCGACAGCAATGCCGCGAAAAGCGTGTCGCCGAGTGCCACACGCGCGGCATACAGCGCTTCGATAACGCGGCATAGCGCCGCAGAATTTCGCGCTTTCTCCAATGCCACGATCGCCTGCTGCAACTCGCGTGGCGCGTTGACGCCGGACAGCGTGTGGGCTAAATCCGCGAGCAAGGTTTCGAAATCGGTGGTCGCCGCGAGTTCGTGGGTTCGTGCCAACGCCACTTGCTGACCAAGCTTGTGCAACACCACGCCGGCCATAAAGGCCTGGGTTTTCGGATATTCGGAGTCAATCGCCGGGCCGATCTCCTGCTTCAAGGTTTGCGCGATCCTTTGCAGTAGTTCCCCTTCGGTCATGGTCTTGATCCTTCACGCAGTGCGCGCGACATCGGCGTTAAGGATTTCGCCATCTCGCGCAGTTTGAATTTCTGAATCTTGCCACTTGGCGTACGCGGGAACTCCGCAATCACTTCGAGCCGTTCCGGCAGGTATTGTTTGATCAAGCCGGCATCCTGTAAATAATCGAGCATGCTTGCAAAATCGAATTGCGCACCGGGCTGCAAGGTCACGAATGCACAACCACGTTCACCGAGTCGCTCATCCGGCATGGCGACAATCGCCGCATCCTGGATTGCCGCATGGCGATACAGCAACTCTTCCACTTCCACCACCGGAATATTCTCACCACCGCGAATGATCAAATCCTTCGAGCGGCCCGTGATGCGGATATAGCCCTCCGCATCCATACGCGCATTGTCGCCGGTCTCCAGCCAGAACTCAGCATCCAGCCCATACACCTCCGGGCGCTTTAAGTAGCCGACGAAGGTCGTCGCACAGCGGGCCTGCAACCGCCCCTCCGTGCCTGGCGCGACTTGCGCGTCCTGCTCGTCCACCACCCGTACCGCCTGATGCGGCAGCGCGCGGCCGTCAGTTTCCAGAATTTTATCCAATGGATCACCTGGATAAGTCGCGGTCGCAATCCCCATCTCCGTCATGCCCCACGCGCTCATCACATAGAGGTTCGGCAGGGCCTCGTGTGCGGCCTGCACCAGCACCCGGGGGATCGGCGCACCCGCACACAGGAACAAGCGCAAACTCGCCAGATTGTGCGTGTGAACTGCCGGGGTATGCACGAGATCGCGCAGAAATGGCGTTGAGCCCATGGTGATCGTGCAAGCTTCAGTGTCGATTAAACGCGCCGCGACCACCGGTTCCCAAATATCCTGCAACACGCATTTACAGCGTTGGTAGATGGCGAGTATGCAGGCATACATGAAGCCCGTTTGGTGCGCGAGGGGTGATCCCATGTAGATCACATCCGTCGCCTTGAAGCCAAATAATTCGCTTCCCAAGCGCGCCTTGCATAGCAACGTATTCGCGGTGTGCATCACCCCTTTGGGCTCACCCGTGGTGCCCGAGGTGTACATCACTTCGGTGACGTCGTTGGGATCCGGGCGCCGCGTGGCGAACAGTGCGGTGGGATCGGTCTCTGTTTCCCATGCGCGCGCGAGGACCACCGCTTCAAAAGCTGTCGCGGGATCGCGACCATCAACCACCAACACGTGACGCAGCGCTGGCAGCTTTGCGCGCAAGGTGTGCGCCATGCGCGGATAATCAAAGCCGCGAAACTCGCGCGGCACGATCAATACTTTGGCTTCCGCCAGCCCCAGCATGAACTCGAGTTCACGCTCGCGGAAGATCGGCATCAGCGGATTGATCACGGCGCCCAGCCGCACACAGGCCACATACACCGCTGAGTAATGCCACCAGTTGGGAAGCTGCACCGCGACCACATCGCCACGTTCAACGCCGAGCGCCGCGAACGCGCACGCGATCCGGATCGAGCACTGCTGAAGTTCGCGGTAGCTGAGCCGGGTGCTGACGCCGGTCAGGCTATTGTGGTCCACCAGCGCGATGGCATTCGGATCGCTGACTGCTGCGTCATCGAGCAGATCAGACACCAGGCGATTCGGCCACAGGCCGCCTGCGGCCATCTCGGCGACTCGCGCCGGCGACAAGATCGGCGCGAAATTCATCGCGCGATCAGGCTCGTTGTGTCCGCGCCCAGCGATGGACTGGCCACATGTCCTGATCCTCGCCCCAGCCGGTCAAGCCATCGAACTCCCAGCGGATTAAGCTGTTGATGTCGATGAAGGTATGCCGATTCAGAATGATGCGACTGACGGGGACCCCAACGGCGTGGAGTTCGCGGCCTTCCGCATCGCGTGCTAGCACTTGAATGCGCGTGATCCAACCATTTGCTGAATCTCGTTCCACCACGCGCTCGCCGCTCGCGAGGCTGACGGTGCGCCCTGCGCGGCGGAGAAAACCGTAGGTCACTTTATCCTGCTCGGGGCGACCGTCGGTCACGGCCAGAAAGCCGGTGGCCGCATCCGCCGCGCCGGTCACATAAACGGCCTGGCGTGGCCGGTCTTCCGGCCGACGGCCCCAAGTGCGATCGCGCATACCGATGCAATCGATGGCAATTTTCTCGCCATGCAGTACCAGCTCACCCGTCACCCGCCCGAACTGATCGAAATGATGCGCGCTGCCGAAAGTCGAACCGACTGCGGTCAACGGTTCGGGTGGCATCACGCCTTCGAACGTGAGCGCTGCCTGCAAGCGATCACCGTCCGCATAGCCCAGCGCATAGCGGTGACAGGGCTCCAACACGCGAATGGAAACCCCATTGGGGAGACTGCAATTGGCGAGATCCAAATCTTTGGTCAACTGCTGCGCAGAATAATTCGCGCTATACAGCGCTTCCCACGGCAGGTGCGCGGAATCATCCCAGATCCACGCGCCGCCAGCGACGGTACCGATGTTCGGTCGCGCCATGGTGTAGAACCAACCACCGAGACGACGCTCTGGATGGTGAAACGAGAACCAAGCCGTTTCAGTCGCCCACCAGTCAGTGCCCATTTCTTCGAAATGGAAGTGATCGTCGCGGGGGGTGAAGAGTTGCTTGCTCATAGTTGAAGCTCTTACTTAATTTACGCTAACCCGTCGTTGCGTCCATAGTCCATAGGTCGGATAAGCGCCAGCGTAATCCGACGAATGACGGCGGATAACGCGGCTACCGCCGCTCATCCGCCCTATGAATTTCCGGGCTGGGTCGGCAAGCGCTTTCACCGCTGGTGCACCAGCGGCATCCCCGGCACCGGACTGCGCGCGTGCACCACATAATCACTGACCACGCTGCCGATATACAGATCGCACATGTCTGGCCCACCCCAACTCACATTGGTCGGACTGCGCATTAGGCGGCCGGTGGGATCAGACAGCACGGTGAACATTTCTCCGTGCGGCGTGATGGCCACAATTTTATTCGCCATCACCAGGGTCACCCACAGGTTGCCCTCCTGATCGAAGCCACAGCCGTCAGTCGCACCCAGCGCATTGCGCAGTTCAGGCGTGAGCGGACGGCGGTCCTGCACTTCATGATGGGTCAGGCCAAGTTGCGGACCGTAGCGCTGTGCAGCGCCCAGGCTGCCGTCGGCGAGCACGGGCAAGCGCACCACGTTGCAGGCTGAGGTTTGGCATACGAAAAGATTTTTCTCCTCCGCATCGAAAGCGATCCCATTCGCGAACTCAATGCCCTCGGCCATCACGGTGACACGGCCATCCGGGTCGTAGCGAAAAATGAAGCCGTCATGCTGGCCATTGAACGCCGCATCGACCGGGCCCCAGGTTGAATGCGAGCACCAGATCCGTCCTTGCGAATCGAGCAGCGGATAATTCGCACCGAACAAGGTGCGGCCATTGATCTCGCGACAGAGTGTGGTGACTTCGCCAGTGCGCGGATCGAGTCGCTGCAAGGGACCACAGCCATCCTCCGGTCCACCAAAGTTCGCGATCAGCAGGCGTCCTTCAAGATCCATGTTGATGCCGTTGGGTGCACCGCCGGCGTGACCAATGCGATCCAGCCCGCCATCGGCACGCACGCGCGCGCAGGCGCTTTGTTGATCCGAGATCCAGACCGTGCCGTCGCGAGCCACCACCACATCTTCCGGACGTTTCACGCCGACGCCGACTTTGCGGCAGTCCACGAGATCGATGAGCTTGAGTGCGCTCATGGGATACCTCTCTTAACCGTAATTCGGCGCGCGCTTTTCTCGGAACGCGCGCACGCCTTCGTCGAAATCCGAACTCAGGCGAACTTTGTCGCCCTGCACCTGTTCGGCTGCTTCACGGGCGAGGGTCGCGAGCGCAATCCCCTCGCTGACGTGCATTTTCGCGGCTTGCACGGCCACCGGGCTGTTCGCAGCAATGGTCACCGCCAGTGCCAGCGCGCGCTCGAGAAGCTCAGCCGCCGGCACGATTTCATTGATGAGGTGAATTCGCAGCGCTTCCTCGGCGCTGATCATCTCGGCGCTCAGGAGCATTTTCATCGCATGCACATGACCAATCTGCCTGATCAACTTCGCCGTCGCGCCGCCAAAGGGATAGATGCCCCATTTCACTTCCGGCAGCCCAAAGCGCGCGTGGGGGGCGGCGACACGAATATCCGATGCCAGCATGAGTTCAACCCCGCCGCCCGCACACACACCGTTAATGGCGGTGATGATAGGTTTGGGGTAGGCCGAAGTTTTCAGCAACGAACGGTTGACCATGCGCGCGGTGTCTTCACTCGCGCTGAGATCGCCGCTGATATCAGCCCCAGCATTGAAGGCCTTATCGCCCGCGCCAGTCAGCACGATACAGCGGCAGGTAGAGGTTTCCAGCTGATCCCACACCGCGACCAGTTCCGCCATCATGGCGCGGCTCATGGCATTGCGCTTGGCAGGATTATCAATCGTCACCAGCGCAACGTGCGGCCGGGGATATTCAAGCAAAATAGACATCGTCGTTCCTTCAGTAATTTGTGGCCTTAGCAGCCGATTGCACCCGCTTGGCGTAAGGTCGCCAGCGCGTCTGCGGTGACGCCGACCGATTCTAGAAGCTCGATTGTGTGTTCACCCAGGCCCGGCGAAGGCCGACGCACGGTGCAAGCTTCACCAGCAAAAATGGCCGGCGCGCGCGCCTGCCGCATCCGGCCACCCTGCGGATGTTCGTATTCGATCAGACTCGCTCGCTCGGTCACGCGCGGATCGTCGAGCACCGCGTCTAACGTATTGGCTTTCGCGCAGGGCACGTCTTCCGCGAGTAATCGCGCGACCAAGGTGTCGCTCGCAACGCCAAGCGCAACCCGTTCAAACTCTGCGAGCAGGGGTTCATAGTTCACGAAGCGATCGGACAGCGTCTTGAAGCGCGGGTCTGCGAGCAGCGTCTCCAGGCCCATGGCCCGACAAGCGCCGTTGAATTCTCCATCGCCCACGATGATCACGGTGATGTAGCCATCTGCAGTGCGCAGCAGGCGATAGAACTCGGCGATCGCGGGTTTCGACTGAACGCCTTCAGTTCCCACGAAACCATGATTCCAAAAAACTTCGGGCCACAGGAAAGCGAGGCTCGCATCAAGCATCGAGAGTTCCAGATGATGACCGCCGATGGTCTTCCGCTCGCGCGCAAACAAGGCCGACGAAATAGCCTGGGCTGCGGTCAATGCGGCCACCTTGTCGCTCGCGATGGTTTTCATTAAGGCGGGCGCTCCCCTCGTGCCCTGCGCCGCCGCAAATCCCGCGACACATTGAATAACCGGATCGTAAACCCGTTGGCTGGCGCCCGGTCCGGTGGGACCAAAACCCGAGATCGAGACATAAATCAGCTGTGGATTGAGCCGATGCAGATCCTTAAAGCCATACCCACTGCGGTCCAGCGCACCGGGTCGTGAGTTCTGCACAAACACATCCGCCGTCTCAATAAGTTTGTATAGCCACGGCCGGAGTTGCGCATTTTTCAGGTCAACCGCCATTGAGCGCTTGTTGCGATTCATGTAGGCGTTGTAAGCCGACACGCCACCGCGCGTGCCACCCACATAGCGGGAGGGGTCCCCGACGCCCACCGTCTCGAAGCGAATCACATCCGCACCCTGATCCGCCAACATACCTGCGGCCATCGGGCCGGAGGCGTTGCTGGTCACATCGATAATTCTGATTCCCTGCAGTGGTTCCATGGTGAGGCCTTTATCAATGAGTGAGTTTCAGTCTGAAGATCTAAATGGACAACAACCCGCCATCCAGCGCAAGCAAACTTCCCGAGACATAGGCGCCCGCCCTCGAGCAGAGGTAGATCACACTACCGCCCACATCTTCCGGTGTGCCCAGGCGATGCGCGGGGATGCGCGCCACGACTGCATCGTGCAGGCCGGGCACGGCGTCGAAAAATCCGGCGGTCATATCGCTTGGGAAAAATCCTGGCACGATGCCATTCACATTAATCCCGCGGGCGGTGAGATCGGAGGCCAGCATGCGCGTGAGTTGATGCAGCGCGGCCTTGCTGGCGCCGTAGGCATGCGCGCCATTGCTTTGCGGCGCGTGGCCGCCGATCGAGCCGAGGTTGATCACGCGCGCGGGGCCCTGCTTTTTTGCGGCGGCTTCGAGCAGTGGCAGGAAGGCCTGCACCAGCAGGAACGGCGCGCGAACATTCAAGGCCATCGTGGCATCCCATTGGGCGGCAGTACTGGCGGCAATTTCACTTGCTGCAAACATCCCAGCGTTATTGACCAGAATATCCAGCGACTGCAGGCGGCCGCTCAGCGTGGTGCCGAGGGTAGCGATCTGCGCTGCGTCGGCCAGATCAGCAGCGATAAAATGGCAGCGACCAGTGGCAGAGAGGGTGGTGGCCAGGCGTTGGCCCGCCTCTGCATCGCGGGCCACGATAAAGACTTCGCAACCGGCTCGCGCCAGGGCGCTCGCGATCATGGCGCCGATTCCTTTGGCACCTCCGGTAACCACTGCTGTGCGGCCAGTCAGGCTGAAAAGTTCGTCAGTGATGGTGGTCATAGGGTTCCTCTTCCAGGATCGCCGTTGCGAGTGCACGGGTCAATACGCTCTCCCAAAGGTCGGATAAGCGTCAGCGTAAGCCGACGATTGACGGCGGATAACGCGGCTGATGCCGCTCATCCGCCCTATAAATTTTCGTCGATCTGAATCGCCCATCGCGGCTAAAGCCGCTCCTACGGTGGTAGCGCATCGTCGATCTAAAGAAAGCGCCTAAAGCACCACCAAAATATCATCGCCCTCTACGCTTACCAGGTAACGCGGCAAAACCAGCGCGGGATCTTCTTCACAGATCCCCGTCTTGAGATCATATGACCAGCCATGCCAAGGGCAGGTCAGAATTGTGTCCTCAAGGGATCCCTGGCACAGCGGACCACCAGCATGCAGGCACTTGCCAGCAGTCGCGACAATCTCACCCGCCACTTCGAACACGGCAACATCGTGCCCGGCTACGTTCACGCCAAGCGGCCTACCTTTACGCAGTTCCGCCACCGATCCCACCCGCACCGCTTCGCGCTCGTTCATCTTGGAAACTCGCTCAGCGTGCCCGGAAGCGCACCGGGAGCGACTTCGGTCCACGCGCAAAATAGGAATCCATCCACACCACATCCGTGTTCGCGAGTTCGAGGCTGGCAAAGCGCTCGAACAGCACTTCAAGGCCGAGATGGGCCTCTTTGCGGGCCAGGTAATTCCCCAAACAGTAGTGCGGTCCGGCGCCGAACGACATGAAATTTTCCGCCGGACGATCGATATCGAACACGTCTGGATTCTTGAAGTGGGTGTCGTCGCGATTGCCGGATGCCAACAGCAACAGCATCAGCGCATTTTCCGGCAGCTCAACGCCCGCCAGGGTGGTTTGGCGGGTGGTATGGCGGAATACCATCTGCACCGGGGGATCGTAGCGCAGCACTTCCTGGAACAGCGCGGGAATCCGTGTGAGATCGCCGCGCACCTGCTGTTCGATTGCCGGATATTTATGCAATTCAGCGAACGTGATCCCTAACAGGTTAGTCGTAGTCTCCACGCCGCCAATGAGCAGGAGAATCGCAAGATTCATGACTTCGCTGCGCGAGAGATGTTCGCCATCTACATCCGCCAGAATGAAGGAGCTGATGAGATCGTTACCAGGCGCGGCCGCACGCCGGTCATACAGTTCTTCGAAGTAGGCGCGGATGTCATCCGAGCTTTTGCGGATTTTCGCCAAGCGCGGTGCATCGTATGCCGCGCGATTGCCGGCCGAGAGGAGATCGTCCACCCAGTGTTTGAAATCCATGCGCCGTGCGAGATCAACGCCCAGCACATCGGCGACCACGCTGACCGGAAATAACGCATTGAACTCCCACACCAGATCGAATTCCCCCTCGCGACCATGGCGCGCGAGGATTTCATCGATTAGCTCATTCGCGACTTCGCGGATCTTGCCGTCCATGTGCGCGATATTCTTGGGGATAAAGGCCTTGTTGGCGAGCTTACGGATCCGGATATGCGCCGGCGGATCGAGCGAGATCATGGGCTGAACTTCGGGCACCGGATCGTATTCACCGAGCAGCACTGGCCAGAACTTGGCCGAGGAGTATGTCGCCGGATCGGATAACACGGTGACCTGATCGTCAAAGCGTGACACCGCGTAGCCGTTCATCTGTTCAATCCACGCGACCGGCGCGATTTTGCGCAGCTGCGCGTAGTGCGGATAGGGATCTTTCAGCACCACAGGATCGAGCGGGTTATAGCTGATTTTCACAGGGCCAACCTACTTCAGCACGCCGAGTTGCCGCATTACCGGCGCGACATCCCAGATGCTGCGCTCAAGGATGATCTTGCCATCGCGCCAGCCCATGACGGTCAACCCACGGGTTTCCGTTTCCTTGCCGGCTGCCGGCACGCTCAAGAAATCGCCGGCGTGTTTTGAACGCCAGGTCCATTGAAAGGCGCCGAGCTTGTCGTCGCCCACGTAATGGAAAACATCAAAATGATTGTAGGAGAGCGTGGGATCGGGATTCGAAAACGCAGAGAAGAATTGCCGCAAGGCGCCCAGATCGCTGTTGATCTTGATGCCGAGATTGATGTCCTCAAACTCAAACTCCGGGTTGTAGAGCGACATCAGTTCATCGGTCTTGTCGCCGAACAGACCAATCCAGTAGCGGGCCCATTGCAGGTTCAATGGCTATCTCCTAAGTGTTGCAGCGGTTGGCCGCGCGGGCGGCGATGCGAGGTGGTTACGCAGTGGCCTTACGGCTACCCAGCGCGTGATTAATGCGCGGCATGACCTCCTCAGCCATTAAGCGCATCGAATTTTTCATCACCGGCTTGTCTACCCAATCATGGGCGGCGTAGAGCAAGGTCCCGAAATCCCCGATCCGCTCACGCAGCGCGACGATTTGTTTGGCAACCGACTCCGGACTGCCGTGAATCACGCAAGCCTCGCGGATGTGCTGTGGCTGCAGCAGCTTGGGATCGTCGGTTTGATTGGCGACGAAGGGGCCGCGGAAATTCGAGCGATCAAAAATCTTGTACAGATATTCGTAGTAATAGTCGTAAGCGCCGCCCGGCTCGCGCACGAAGGCGGCCGCCTCAGCATCGGACTCCGCGACGAAAACACTGCGCGCAACATGCCAATCCGCTGGATTTGGCGTGCGCCCGGCCGTCTGTGCGCCCTCTGCGTAAGCGGGCCAATGCGTTTTCAAGACCCATTCCGCGATGAAATTCGCGGAGACTGGCATGAAACCGCGACGGCCAGCGAATTTGAGCGAACCGGAAGCGGGACTGACGGCAGAAATTGCAATCGGCGGATGCGGTTGTTGGAATGGCTTGGGCACGTAACCGAGCTTGATGTCGTGCTGGGTCCAGGTGCTCATGTCGATGGTCCAGTGCTCGCCCTGCAGGTGATACGGCGGATCGGTGGACCACAACTTGAGAATGTGGTCGATCGATTCTTCCGCCATCTGCATGCGGTCCTTCTTCAGGATCCCGAACAGTTCAAAATCGGAAGGCAGGCCACCCGGGCCTACGCCCATGATGAAGCGCCCTTCGCTTAAGTGATCGAACATCGCCGCCTGACCCGCCACCGCCGCGGGGTGATATTGCGGCAGACAGATAACCCCCGTCGCAAATTTGATTTGCTTGGTGCGCGCAATCAAATTCGCGTGGAACATCAGCGGGGACGTGATTTGTTCGACGGCGGCCGAGTAGTGTTCGCCCACCCAGGCCTCGGTATAGCCAAGCTGATCGGCATAGACGATAGCTTCGATGTCTTCCTGCAGGGTCTGGTGATAAACGCTGTCCGCGTGATGCAGCGGCATCATGAAATAGCCGAGATGCATGGGCCTGGTCCTTCGGTCGTGGTTGGTAGAGGGAGTCGGAAGTTTACGGGGTTTTGGGCGCGGCAGACCAGGGGAGGAAGCGCAACGGGAATTTTATAGGGCGGAAAAGCGCAGCGCCTTCCGCCATCTCGACTGCATCAGCATGCGGCGGAAGGCGCTGCGCTTTTCCGCCCTATGGGAGAGGGCTGACGCGTTCGTTCGCAACGACGGCGCGGGGGCGAGGTCGCGCATAATGCAGCCAATTTCACAGGAGCCTGGCACACATGAAAACTTACCAACTGGCAATGGGCGGCGGGATTGATACTCCGGCGGCTTCTCATGCTTCCATCGCGGCTAAAGCCGCTCCTACGGGGGACTTCGGTCTTTTTCGTAGGAGCGCCTTTAGGCGCGATAAGGTGTGGAGGTGCGTCGGGGGACCTCGGTCTTTTTCGTAGGAGCGCCTTTAGGCGCGATAAGGTGTGGAGGTGCGTCGGGGGACTTCGGTCTTTTTCGTAGGAGCGCCTTTAGGCGCGATAGGGTGTGCAGGTGCGTCGTATGGCGGCTGAAGCCGCTCCTACATCTGCATTTTTCTACGGGTAGAAACGCGTCCACTCGCTGAGCGGGGCGCGCTCCGCGCGCAGACTGTTCTCAATTGCGGCAGTATCCTCAAAGCCCAACGACATCCCACACAACACCAATTGGGCGGGCGGCAGTGCGAGCACACGACTGATCACCTGTTGGAACTGCGCGAAGGCGAACTGTGCGCAGGTGTGCAGTCCGCGGCCGCGCGCCGCCGTCATCAGATTGCCCATGAACATCCCGTAATCCACCCACGCGGCGTAGCCGAGGCTGCGATCAATAGTGAAAATCATGCCGACCGGCGCATCGAAGAATTCGAAGTTGCGTGCATGCTGGGCATGCGTGCGTTCGCGATCACCCTTGCCGATACCGAGCAGCCCATAGAGATCCCAGCCCACTTTGCGCCGCCGATCGATATACGGCGAGATCCATTCCGAAGGGTAAATTGAGAACTCACTGTGCTGCTCAGCCAGCGCGGCTGGATCATTGAAGACGGTCAGAATTTCCGCGGACAGACGCGCCTTAGTCGCGCCGGTCACCACATGGACCAACCACGGCTGGATGTTGGTGCCGGAAGCCGCACGTGCGGAGACGCTGAGCAAGTCCTGCACCACCTCAGGTGCAATTGGGGTCGGCAAAAAGGCCCGCACTGAACGCCGCGAAGTGATGGCGGCATCGACTGCCGCCGAGGAAGAGTCTTGCATGAAGATTTACGCTGAATAATTTGAACCGTTGCGTATTCTAGCGACAAGAAGGCAGGTGGTCGCGACCGGCGGACGAGGGTCGTTGACAGCGACCCTTAGGTAAAGAATCATCTGGCGAAACGTCGTTGTTTTGCGCGCTACCGACGCTGCAGACTGTGCATCCAAGAGGTTGTCGCATGTTCTTTAAGGTGTATGACGATCTGGTCCCTGAATGGCTGCAGGATCATTATGAGCTCACCATTCTTGGCCGCAGCGGTGACAAAGCGCTCCACCCCAGTGTGGAGTTTCGCTGCAAGTACGAGGACACCGCGCTCGACAGTCGCGGTCAGGCGCCGATGTCGTTCTTTCATGTATTGAAATCGAGCGCGGCGAATTCGGTCCATTTTGACAGCTTCTACGAGATACCTCGCCTGTTCTGTCACGCCGAAAAATTGCTGCTGCAAGAAATTCTTGCCGCGCGAATCTATCTAATACTGCCCTACGACACGGAGCTTAAGCACTACGCCGCGCATATCGATTTCCCCTTTGCGCATACCGTGCTGCTCTACTACGTGAACGACGCGGATGGCGCGACGGTGTTTTTTAATCAGCAAAAGAAAGTGGTGGAAGAGGTCACGCCGAAGAAGGGGCGCTTGCTGGTATTCGATGGCACGGTGTATCACGGGGGCGGCATTCCCAGAAAGGGTCCACGCTGTGTCGTGAACTACAACATTCTTTGTCATTCGCGGGCTGCGCAGAGCAAGCCGGCGACGCCGCGGTAAGCAGCGCGCTTATCGCAAAGACGGAAGAACTTTTCATAGAACTTTTCATAGGTCGGATGAGCGCAGCGTTATCCGACATCTGATCGGCACCGCAATGTCGGATAACGCTACGCTCATCCGACCTATGGGACTCATCCGACGCGGCTAAAACCGTACCTGCCAATGGCAGGTGTCCGTTCCGAGACCCAAGCTGAAGCCTGCCCCAAACGCACTACCTCACTCGAGCCTGTCGTACGCAAAGTCACCCTTGTTAGGGTGACGCTCACGATGAGCGACATAAGAGCGCTCACGAAGAGCCCCCGCCAAGAGTTAGAACAATGAAGACTGAAGGCATCACCACGCCCGAGGTCCGGCCGCGCTTCGGTATCCAACCAGGAGACCCGGTGGGGCTGGCCATTATCCGCGTTGGCGGCCGTCACGTCGGCGCCTTCGCGGCCCTCCTTTTCATCCCGCCCAACGCCTCGCTGGTGACCCTGCTGGTGGTGAGTTATCTCATTCGGATCTGGGCGATGGAGGCGGTATATCACCGCTATTTTGCGCATGCCGCGTACCGGACCAATCGCTTCTGCCAAGGGCTGCTCGCGTTGCTCGGCACCCAATGTGGTCAACGCGGACCGTTGTGGTGGGCCGCTACCCATCGCACACATCATCGGTACGCGGATACGCCGTTAGATCCGCATTCACCGGCTGCCCACGGATTTCTGCATGCGCATGCGCGGTGGCTAACCAATAGCC
The DNA here is from genome assembly GCA_945861225.1 of Klebsiella pneumoniae. Taxonomy (GTDB): domain Bacteria; phylum Pseudomonadota; class Gammaproteobacteria; genus CAIKBL01. The sequence goes on along the minus strand of CAMATU010000001.1, from coordinate 86,404 downwards.
GCCAGTTAGCGACCGATCTCGAGGTGGTCGCGGACTATGCGCGCTTTCCAGAACTGCGCTGGCTCAACAAGTACTATTACGTTCCGCTGCATTCAGCGGTGCCAATGCTCTATTGGGTGGGCGCTCAAGGTTGGCTGGGCACTGACATCTCAGGGCTCGCCGCCGTGCTGTGGGGCGCCTACTTACCCACCACGCTCGCGCTGCACATGACCTCCTTCGTGAACTCGCTGGGACACCTGCCGAGCTTCCCCGGCGGCTACCGGCGTTATCCGAAACTGAACGATGGCTCGATGAATCGGCCCGTGCTCGGCGTGTTGACCTTGGGCGCGGGTTGGCACAACAACCACCATCGCTTTGGGGCCTCCGCGCGCACCGGCTTCGCGTGGTATGAGCTCGACCTGGTGTTTTGGTCGCTGTGGCTGTTGCAGAAAACTGGCGTTATTTTTGCCCTGAAGAGCACGGTGCCGGAAGCGATTCTGCGCGAAGGGGGACTGCTTCCCACTCGCATGCCGGGTGATCTAATCGCGGCTGAAGCTGCTGCTACTCGGGTCGAATAATGCCTGGAGCCGCTTCAGATCCCGATAGGTCGGATAAGCGCAGCATAATCCGACATGGTGCCGCCAATCATGATGTCGGATTACGCTGCGCTTATCCGACCTATAAATAGTGATGAGTAAAGTCTAGCCGGCTTCCAATAACGGTAGAAAGAAGACTTCGCTGGTCGGCCCGATGGCCTGCAGCAGGGGATCGTGGAAGATTTCGCCATCAATCGCGATCGCCACCCGGGCCGCGACGCCTTCGGCAAACCCCGGATAGCGCTCATCGAGGGCTTCGATGAGCGCTTGGTAATCGGCCGCGTCGATCTCGATCGAGGTCTCGCCCCCGGTGTAACGCTGCGCGAAGGCCGGCTGTAACACGACGGTCGCCACCTGCAGAGACCTGCGTTAGGCCCGGAGTTAGGCGTTACCTTTCTGCAGCGCCGCCAACAACCGCGGTGGCGAGATCGGCAAATCGTTCACCCGCACACCACCGGCGCGCGCAACGGCATTAGCGACCGCCGCCAGCGGCGGCACAATCGGCACTTCCCCCACGCCTCGTACACCAAACGGGTGCGAAGGATTTGGAACCTCCACCAGCACGGTGTCGATCATCGGCAGATCGGACGCCACTGGCATGCGGTAATCGAGGAAACCTGCGTTCTGCAGGCGACCGTGCTCGTCGTAAACATATTCCTCATTCAGGGCCCAGCCGATGCCTTGGGCCGCGCCACCTTGCAACTGACCCTCGACATAGCTTGGATGAATCGCGCGGCCAACATCCTGGATGGCGGTATAGCGCACCACGGTCACGCGGCCGGTTTCAGGGTCAACCTCCACATCGCAGATATGCGTGCCGAAACCGGCGCCGGCACCGCCGACATTCAACGCGGCCTTGCCGCTGATCGGGCCGCCGGTTTTCGCGGCGCTGGCCGCAATTTCCGCCAGCGACAATTGCGCGCGGGCATCAGTTTGACCCTGCGCCGGATAGGCCACGCCGTCTTTCCAGATCACTTCTTCGATATCGCACTTCCAGAGTTTCGCGGCACGCGCGCGGAGTTGTGCGATCACGTCATTGGCGGCTTCGCACACCGCCTTGCCGGTCGCGAAGGTCACCCGACTGCCACCGGTCAGAAAGCTGTAACCGACCGAGGCGGTATCGCCAATCAACGGTTTAACCTTGGCGAGATCGATGCCGAGCACTTCGGCCGCCATGATCGCCATGGACGCGCGCGAACCGCCGATATCGGGATTGCCAGTAACCACTTCGGCCGTACCATCGTCGTTGATATGGATTGCAGCACTCGACTGGCCACCAATGTTGAACCAGAAACCAGACGCCACGCCGCGGCCCTGATTGGCCTTCAGTGGAGCGCTGTAATGCGCGTGCGCTTTGGCAGCCTCCAACGTTTCGACAAAGCCAATGACCGGAAATTTAGGGCCATAGAGCGCGCGGGTGCCCTCTTGGGCGGCGTTCTTCAGGCGCAGTTCGATGGGATCCATGCCGAGCTGGAGGGCCAGCTCGTCCAGCGCGGATTCCACCGCGAAGGCGGCCATGGGTGCGCCGGGTGCGCGATAGGCAGCACATTTTGGTCGATTCGAGACGACATCGTAGCCAACCGTTTTTGCGTGCGGGATGTTGTACGCGGCAAAGCCTGTCATGCAGCCGGGTGTTGCCGGCGAGCCTGGAAATGCGCCGGCCTGATAAGCCAATTCGAGTTCCCCCGCGAGCAGGGTGCCATCGCGTTTGGCGCCGATCTTCACGCGCAGATGCGCGCCCGAGGTCGGGCCGCTGGCGCGGAAAACTTCTTCGCGCGACATCACCATCTTCACGGGTCGGCCGGATTTTTGGGACAACGCAATCGCCAGCGGTTCCAGATAAACCGTGGTCTTGCCGCCGAAGCCGCCGCCGATTTCGGCGGGGATCACGCGGATATTGGAATCTGTCATCTTGAGCAACTTCGCGCAGAACTCGCGAATCATGAATTGGCCCTGGCTGCTGGACCACACGGTGGTCATGCCATCAGCGGCGACGCTCGCCACGCAAGCGTGTGGTTCGATATAGCCCTGATGCACCGGCTGGGTGGTGTATTCGCGTTCGATCACCACTTCGGCCTCGGCGAAACCCTGCGCCAGATCGCCCATCGCGAACTGAATCCGCTTCGCGATATTCGACGGCTTGGTGGGTTTGGGCTCTACCCCATCGGTGAACAGATCGTCATGCAGGAGCGGGGCATCGGGGCGCATCGCAGCTTGCACGTCGATCACATGCGGTAACACCTCATACTCAACGGTGATCAATGCCAGCGCCTCGTCGGCAAGATTGGCGGAGGCCGCAGCGACGGCGGCCACCGCGTGGCCCTCGTACAAAACCTTATCGCGCGCAATTGCGTTACAGGAAATGTGGCGATAATTAACTGGTGCTTCGCCCCCGGCGGCGACCTCGGAAGGGAGATTCGGGAAATCGGCGCTGGTCACCACCGCGCGTACGCCGGCCAAGGCCGCTGCCCGCGTGGTATCGATCGATTTGATCCGCGCATGCGGATGCGGACTGCGCAGCACGCGCCCCGTTAGCATGCCGGGCAACGTGAAATCTGCGCCGTAATTGGCCTGGCCCGTGACTTTGTCCACGCCATCCGGGCGCACCGGACGCGTGCCGACGTATTTGAACTGATTGCCTTCGTTACCCATGTTATGCACTCCTCATGACGGCGGCGGCAGATTGAACCGCGCGCACGATTTTGTCGTAGCCCGTACACCGGCAGAGATTGCCGGCCAACCAGTAGCGAATTTCTTCCTCGGTAGGATCAAGGTTCTGTTCGAGCAGCGCCTTGGCGGCAACGATGATCCCTGGCGTGCAGATCCCGCATTGCAAAGCGGCCTCCGTGAGGAAGGTTTGCTGCAGCGGATGCAGGGTATGGCCCGCCGCCACGCCTTCAATGGTCTCGACCTTGCAGCCATTAATTTCCGCGCCGAGTACCAGGCACGCGCACACCAGGCGGCCATCCAGCCGCACACTGCAGGCGCCACAGTCGCCCGAGCCGCAGCCTTCTTTGGAACCGGTCAGCCCCAGCTCATCGCGCAGCACATCGAGCAGAGTCTGCTCGGTCTCGCACAGGAATTCGGTAGGGTCACCGTTGATTGTGACACTGATGTGATGCTTGCTCATGCTCTGCTCCTCGCGCGCTCAAAGGCAATCGTCGCGGCGCGCTTGGCGAGCACGCCGGCAACCTGGGTTCGAAATTCAATGGTGCCGCGTTTGTCATTGATGGGTGCGCAGGCCGCACTTGCAGCTGCCGCCAGTGCCGCGAGGGCGGTGGTTTCCAGTTTGCTGCCGATTAGTGCGCGACCGGCGGCTTCCACCAGCAATGGGCGTGGGGCGACCGCGCCGAGTACGACTCGCGCATGCGTGCACACCCCGTTGCCGTCCAACACCAGATTGACGCCAGCGCCGACCACCGCGATATCCATCTCGGTGCGGGGAATAAACCGCAAATAGGCATCGCCCCCCTTAGTCGCCTGGGCTGGCAGATAAAAGTCGACAATGAATTCCCCCGCCGCGAGGCAGGTCTTGCCGGGCGACAGCACGACCGTCTCCACCGGCACTTCGCGCCGCCCATTGGGCCCTGCAATCGTGCAGGTGGCGCCCGCCGCAATCAGACCCGGCACGCTGTCCGCCGCCGGCGAGGCATTACACAGATTGCCGCCGAGACTCGCCCGGCCCTGGATTTGCGTCGATCCGATAAGCCGCGCACCTTCCACCACCCCCGGCCACATTTGCGCTAACGCCGAATGCTCGCCGAGTTCGGCGCCGGTAACGGCCGCGCCAATCCGAAAGCCGCCGCGCTCGGCGCGAATGGCTCTTAGTTCGGGAATCCGTTTGAGATCGACAATGCCCTGCGCCTGCAGCCGACCGCTGCGCAGCTGCACCAACAAATCTGTGCCGCCAGCCAACACGCGCTGCCGCGCATCTTTCTGCTGTAGTAATGTCACGGCATCATCAACCGTGGTGGGGTTTTTGAACGTCAGCAAGGGCTACCTCCCGGGAATTCTTAGTGGAACACCCCCTGAATGCGCTTGGATCGCGCTGGCGATGGGGTCTCCAAGGATAAAGAGGATCGCGCGTTTAATACACCCTTAAAACAACTTGCGAGTGCAATGAAGGAACTGCGGATAGGAAAATATTTGCCAGTTTTGGTCGGTGGCCCGACCCGTGTAGGAGAAAGCCTCACGCGCCATTGAATAACACTGGCAAACTTGTCGCACCTGACCAAAAATGCCTCATCGCCCGTGCGCGGAGAACATCATGACTAAGGCTCAACCCACACCACCCGCCGGCAAGCGGCTGTCTGCAGCGGCCCTTGCGCAATATCAGCGTGACGGTTACTACTTTCCACTGCCGACCCTCGCGACAAACGAGGTTGCGTTGCTGCGTAAGCAATTGGAAGACTTCGAACGCGTAGCGGGCCAACCGATCACGGGCAGCCAGCGGCATAAGGCGCATCTGCTGTTTCCGTGGTTATGGGACCTCATTTTTCATCCGCGGATTGTGGACGCGATCGAAGATCTGCTGGGTCCGAATCTGCTGTGTTGGTCAACTACCTTCTTTATCAAAGAAGCCCACGATCCGAGCTTCGTGTCGTGGCATCAGGACGCGACATACTGGGGCCTGAGCACGCCGGAAGTGGCTACCGCCTGGGTCGCGCTCTCGCCGAGCACGCTAGAAGCGGGCGCCATGCGGGTGATCCCTGGCACGCATCACTCGCAGTTCCAGCATCGCGATACCTTTCAACCGCACAACCTGCTCACGCGTGGCCAGGAAGTGGCGGTGGAGGTGAATCCCAAAGACGCTGTCGATCTCGTGCTCGCGCCAGGTGAAATGTCACTCCATCACGTGCTGCTGGTGCACGGCTCAGAGCCCAATCGGAGTGATGATCGGCGCATCGGATTCGCGATCCGTTATGTGCCGACACATGTCCGCCAGGTCGCTGGCGCACGCGATTCGGCGGTGCTGGTGCGCGGGGTTGATCAGTATCAACACTTCGACGCTGAGCAACGGCCGGCGTACGACTTGTCGCCAGAGGCCGTCGCGCATCATCACGCAGTGACGTCGCGACAGGCCCAGACTTTGTATAGGGGAACGGGGAAGCGGGCGTTTGGTGCTTAGCCCGCAGCCACTACGCAGGCGAGCGCTCGTTAAATAGCCCGCACTGCAATGGCCACAAGACGCGAGATGTGACGAAAACTTTTAAGTTCGTCATCCCGGGCGAAGCGGCGTTAGCCGCGCAGACCCGGGATCCAAGGGCGCGAGAAGGACAAGATGGATCCCGGATAAGTGCTACGCACTTTCCGGGATGACGGGGATAGAAGCTTTCGGCATCCTCAATGCCGCGTCGAATCATGCGTTTGTCTCACTTACAGTGCGGGCTATTTAGCCTTTCGTAAGCCGTAGAACCGTCGTTGCGGCAATTTTTTGTCGTGCATCACTGGCAGACGCGTATTACCATAAGCGAATGAAAACACTCACTGTGCGTCTTCCCGAGGCTCTCGTGGCAGAGATAGAGGCGGAGTCGCGACAACGCCAACGTTCCAAATCCGATGTGATCCGCGAGCGTCTCACCCGCGCCGAGAAACCGCACGCCACGCCGGTTTTGCCGGACGCAATTGCCGACTTGGCAGGATCGGTGTCTGCGTTGCCTCGCGATTTGAGCGAACGGAAGAAAACGTATCTCAAGTCAACGGGCTATGGTCAAAAGCGTAATCGTTGACGCTGGGTTCCTCATCGCGCTACTAAGCCGCCGTGATTCCCATCACGCATGGTCGGTAGCTGAGTCATCGAACTTCCCCTTGCCGTGGTTGACTTGCGACGCCGTCCTTTCGGAAGCGTTTCACCTACTCGGTTCGCGGGGCTTGAGCGGCTTAACCGCCTTATTACGGCGCGGTGCAGTAACACCTGACTTCAATCTTGGGGCTGAGCTAGAAAGAGTCCTAAGTTTGATGCAAAAGTATGCAAGCGTTCCAATGAGCATGGCGGATGCGTGCCTAGTCAGGATGACAGAAACATTGGCCAGCCCAATAGTTCTGACTACGGACAGGGATTTCCAGGTTTATCGCCGGCACAGCCGGCACGTTGTGCCATGTAGAACGCCCTGGATGTTGGCGTAAGCGATCTCCTCGCGCCGGCGGGGCATTCCCTCAATGCCCCCAGCGTTCGCGCCAAGTCTCAAAGCTTAAAATCGCCCACAACAGATACTGCAGATTCTGGCCGCCGGCGAGATGCGCCTGCCACACCGCGCGCACGGCGCTCGGATCAAAATAGCCAGACTCGCGCAAACGCGATTCGGCCAGCAGCGCCTCCGCCCAATCCCGCAATGGCCCGCGCAGCCAGGCATCGATCGGGATCCCGAAACCCATCTTCGGGCGTTCAAAAAGCTTGCGCGGCACATAACGCGCGAGCACCTCGCGCAGCACCCACTTGCCCGTGCCGTCATGCACTTTCCAGGCGTGCGGCATGCGCCAGGCAAGGTCCACCACGTCGCTATCCAGCATGGGCACTCTTGCTTCGAGACTGACCGCCATGCTCGCGCGATCCACCTTGGTCAGAATATCGCCGGGCAGATAATGCAAGGTATCCAGCACCATCATGCGCTCGACCATGCCGAGTCCGGCCGGCAGCGCTTGCGCATACGCCATGATGCTGGCCGGTTCACGCGCGCCGCGCACGACCTCCGCCGGGTTCTTCCACAGCGAAATCATCTGCAGATACATCGCGAGCGGATCGTCGATCGCGAGCAAGCTCGCCAGCTTGTGCAGCTTGTCGCCCGGCATGGGTTGGCGCAGACGGGCCGGTAGCAAAGATCCACAGCGCTCGAACAATCGATCCCAGGTGCCAGGCGCCAGCGCTGTCAGCGAACTCGCCAGTATTTTGCGCACTGGCAACGGCAGACGCTGTTGCCGTTGCCACAGATCACTCGCGAGCGAATAGCGCGAATAGCCGGCGAATAACTCGTCGCCCGCATCGCCGGACATCGCGACCGTGACGTGGTGTCTGGCGAGTGCGGAGACGAGATACGTCGGAATCTGTGAGGAGTCCGCAAAGGGTTCGTCGTACATCGCCGGCAGGAGCGGGATGACCGCCTGGGTTTCTTCCGGACTCACATAAAGCTCGGTGTGATCGGTTCCAAGATGCGTGGCGACTGCGCGCGCGAACGGCGCCTCGTCGTATTGCGGCACCGTGAAGCCGATGCTGAAAGTTTTAACCGGCCGCGCGCTCTGCGCCTGCATCAGCGCGACCACCGTCGATGAATCGATCCCACCGGACAGAAAGGCACCCAACGGTACATCCGCCACCATGCGCAAGCGCACTGATTCGCGGAGCGCGGCATCAAGCAGCTCGATGCCGGCTTCTTTCGGTTCACGCAGCGGTGACTGGCGGCCCCGTGCGACCGTCTCTAGCAGCGACCAATAGACGCGCGACTCCGGCAATTTTTCTTGCCTCTCGCTGCGCAAAGTGACGAAAGTGCCAGGCAGAAGTTTCCGCAGCCCGCGATAAATGCAGAACGGATCCGGTACATAGTTGTGGCGCAAGAACAGCGTGAGCACATCGCGATCAATCTCGGGGCGAAAATCCGGCCATGCATGCAAGGCTTTCAGTTCAGAGGCAAACAGCAACGCGCCGCGGTGCCAGCCGTAGTAGAGCGGTTTCTCGCCCATGCGATCGCGCGCCAAATGCAATTCGCGGGTTTGGCGATCCCACAGCGCAATGGCAAACATGCCATTGCAGCGTTGCAACGTTGCTTCTACACCCCAGCGCACGAAGCCTTCGAGAATTACCTCGGTATCGGAGTGACCAACGAAGTGCGCGCCCTTGCTCTCGAGATCTGCGCGCAAGGCGGCGAAGTTATAAATCTCGCCGTTGAACACGAGCACATAGCGTCCGCATTTGGAATGCATGGGCTGCGCGCCAGCGGGGGAGAGATCAAGAATTGAGAGACGCCGGTGACCGAGAGCGACGCCGGCTTCAGCATCTACCCACACATCGCCGGCGTCGGGACCACGATGGTGGAGAGCGGCGGTCATGGCGCGGATTTGGGGGATGAAAGCTTCGCGCGTGGCGGCGCTTGAGGCAGTTAGAAAGCCGGTGATGCCGCACATGATTAAGAGTTTTCGTCTTTTCGCGAATCAATCGTGACCGACTTGCGGTCGGCGATGGTCGCAACACCAACTGGATGCCTGATCGCTCCGCGATGGCGTTGCGATCAATGTCGTTAAGCAGCCTGCAAAGCCTTCTGGACTGCCTTGGGCGCGCGTTCGATCACCAGGAGGTAAGCCCGTGTCGGCCCCTCCGGCTGGCGCGAACCCTGTTCCCAATGGCGTAACGTGTTGACGCTAAAGCCGAACCGGCCCGCAAACTCCTCCTGCGTCATACCAAGGCTCATCCGGATCGCCTTCACATCGATCCGTTCGGGAACATGAACGCGATAGGCGCCCGCGCCCGCCTCACCTTTAGCATAGGCCACTGCCTCCTGCAGGCCGCGTCGGATACTGTCGGCAACTTTGCTCATGGCTTTCTCCTTTTGAAGGTCCCGACCAGCAGCACTGTAAGCCGCTTGAAGTCATTGCGATCCTGCTGGCTCAAATCGGCCCGCTCATTCTTGGCGTAGGCCGTGAGGGCGAAGAGCGGCATGCCAGCATCGTAGTGGAAGTAGACCACTCGCCCGCCGCCGCGCTTGCCGCGACCCTCCAAGCCCCACCGCAGCTTCCGCACGCCGCCAGTTCCTGGAATCAAGTCGCCAGCCGTGGGGTTATAGGCGAGGAAATCCACCAGAATCGCGCGCTCCTCGTCGTTCATGAGCTTGCGAGTCGCGGACAGGAACTCCGGGGTCTCGATGACGCTGATCGGAATCGTTCGAGCCATGGAAAATACTAGTCCAATGAGCCAGTAGAGGCAATCAGAATCAGCCTAAATGAAGACCGGCGATGCCGCACCGTCAGGGTTCGATTTCAGCAGCCGCCTGCCAAGGATCTCCACGCCAGCGCAGTCTTGCCGGACTGACGACGGCCAGTAAGGGCGAATAGGGAAGCCCTGAGCCAGGGAGGTCAGTAATGCTTCAGCTTGTCGCGGAATCCACATCGGCTAATTCAAAATCAGATTTTGAATTAGCCTAGCCCCTGAAAGATCGGCGAGCCGCCTCGTGTCGATTGGAATCTCCAAGTTCCGCGACGTCCAGAAAGTGAGGGGCCTTCTTTTACCAATAGACGTGCGAGTCGCCATCGCCTTCTGCGCCAAGGTTGTTTTGCCCACCTGCCGCGGCCCGGCGAGGATTTGCAGAAAACGCGGCGTCGATCGCAGGCAGGCAACAAGTGCGGAAAGTTGGGGTCGCTGAAATTTTTTACATTTTACTCAACATAGTGAGTAATTTTACTCACGCGAATCGGTACATTGGTCTTTGGAATGCTCGGGCTGCGAGTTGGCAGGTAGAGATCAAGAATTGAGAGGCGGGGGTGGCCGAGGGCGATGCCGACAGGCAGCTAGGATTCGCCCAGGTTTCGAGTGCCACTTCTAACGGGAGTAAACAGGGGTTCAATCCCGGCAAGTAAACGGCGGTAGGTCGCGGCGTAACTTGCGGCGCATTGCTCGATGCCAAACTGCTTCTCTACGCGCGTACGTGCGGCGCTGCCCCAAGCACGACGCTTAACGGGGTCTCCAGCAAGCTCCCCTAAGGCGGCCGCAAGTGCCGCAGCATTTCGCGCTGGCACCACGCGGCCATGCTCACCATCTCTAATTGCTTCCGCGTTACCGCCGACCGCCGTGACCACCATCGGCAAACCGACCGCCATGCTCTCCAGAATCGCGTTGCTGAAGCCCTCTTCATGCGATGGCAATACGCCGATGTCAGCTGCAATTAGGTACGGTGAGACATCCGCGACGCTGCCTACGAACCGCACATGCGCAGCAATGCCCTCCGCCACGGCTTGTTTCTTGAGTGATTCACCGACACCGTCATCTCGGCCTACCAGACACAGCATCCAGTCGGTCGGTAAGGCGTCACGAAGTTGGGACAAGGCGGAAATTAAATCGGCATGCCCTTTGTACGCAATGAGATTCGCCACCGTCACCATAATCAGTGCACCCTGCGACAAACTAAGCGCTGCGCGAGCCAGCGACTTATCAACCCCACCCGACGCCAACGCCACACCGTTATAAATAATGCCAAGGCGTGTCGGGTCGACACCTTCGCCCAGCAGCTCGCGTGCCACCGCTGCAGAATTCGCGAGCACTGCGTCCATCGATCGGTGCAGAACACGTTCCAATAGACGCACGCCAGGATAGCGGCGCTGGTAGGTCGCCATTCCGCGACGACTCATCACGCGGATCGCAGGACAGCGCCAGGTTGCGAAAAAACCGACCAGATAGGCGGCTGGAAGAAAAAAATGCAGGATGTCGGGGCGCTCGCGACGCACCAAGGTGCGCAACTCATAAGCGGCGCGCAAAAGCCCACGCCAGCCACGCCGCCGTTGCCCCGGTCCGGCTACTCGGATGCCGTGTTTGACCAGCTCAGCTGCGAGCGGACCCTCCGGTTTGAACGCGAAGACTGTGAGCCGGAAGCCGGCCTTTACCAGCAGCGGTAATGTGCACGCCAGATGGCGCTCGGTGCCACCAAGTTCGAGCTGCCCGATCACTACCAGCACACTTGGATTCATGGTCGCCGAGGGACTTAAGGTTTGCATCGACCATTCACCCCAGCACCAGCTCCAGAAGATGCCTGACTCGATGTTGATAAGTATGGTGTGCCAGTACGTACGCATGCGCCTCTTCCGCAATCCGCGTTCTTTCGGTGGGATCTTTGAAGCGCTCGATGACTTCGCTAGCATCCGACAGATCCGCTTGAACGCTGAAGTAATGGCGGCCGGCTTCGAGGATCCCGTTGTACTGACCTTCCAACAAGATCTGGCAGGTCTGCGTGCCTATCGCCTCGAAGTGACGTGAAGAGATTGCCTTGCCAGAGACCGGATTCGAATAGTTGGCAAAGAATTTTTGATAGACATCTGTGAATGAAGCAGCAGCGTGGGATGCAAGATATTCGACTACTGCGCGCTCGGTGTGGTCGTCCCGCTCGAGATAAAGAGTGCCGGATTCGGCGCCCACGATACCGTGACAGCTGCTCAAGAATTGATGCCAACGCGCGCCTGACTCTCGCGAGTAGGCGATGTCAACGTGTAACCCGTGGCGTGATCCGAGCTGTCTGAAAAATTCGAGGATTCGCGTTCTTTCTTGATCGCCAATGGAGTACGGATACAAATCGCCGCGAAATCCCACGTCAATCACGCGCGGAATTTTCAATGGATGGTAGCGCGTGGGATTCAGCGCAGCGGGTGCCGGTAGAACGCGCGAACGGGTACAGTCCGCATAGAGCCAGGTCGCAGCCGTCATGGGCAGCTGACTGGCGATAAAATCTGCCTCTATAGCGCGCGCGAAAGCGATCTTCGAAGGCATCCGGGTGTATTCATTGCCAAAGAAAGTGAGCAGCTTTCCTTTACGCCCGAGCAGTGTGGATGAGAGCCGGGAGATCAGACTGATGTCATCGCCAGCCGCCGAATGCAGGATTACGGTGAGCGGCGCTGTTTTCACAAGTCGACGAATACGCGGCCATTCCCCCAGATCGACAATATTGCAGCAGACCGGTTGCAGCGCCGGGGCGGTTCGAAAAGCCTCTAACCAGTCGATGACATAGGACAGAGAGGCATAGGAATTTCGATCGAGTACGCTGAAAAATCGCCCGAGGCCCTTCGGCACTGGTCTTTCCAACGTGCCCAACGCGCCGACGACGCGGCCCACCGTCTCGATCAGCGCGCCGCGCGTACTCGGGACCCGCCGCGCGTAGAGGATCAGTGCGGGCGTTCGTTCAGCCACCTGTCAAAATCAATCTCGGCTGAGCACCAACTGCATGACCGGCTGGTGAGGGGCTGGCGCTCATCGCATGGATGGCAAATCCAACAGGCAACGCGCGACGATATCCGCCGCGTGGCCCTCGCCATAGTCCTTGATCTCGCGACGCGTGGTGTAGTCGGGACCTTGCCATAGGCGATTCCAACCGCATTCGATAGTTTCAGTCCATTCCGTTTCGTCACGTAAAGTCACACAGGGTTTACGATGGAAGTACGCTTCCTTCTGTACGCCGCCTGAATCCGTATAGACAGCCACGGCGCCCGCAAGCAAGCGCGTCATATCGAGGTAACCAAGCGGGTCACAGACCGTGAGGCTCCCGAAATCGAGGCCGAGCTCGCGCACTCTCGCCGCCGTGCGCGGATGCACGGGAAAAACGATCGGGTGCTCAGCTGCGCGGGCCTGCAGCCACCGCAGAATTTCGGCGAGGCGTACGGGGTCATCCGTATTCTCAGCGCGGTGCACGGTCGCGAGCGCGTAGCGCCCGTCGCGCACGCGCAGATCGTCCAGCACGCTGGAATGCTTGTCGGCAATCTCCCGGGCCAACAAGGTCGCGTCGTACATGACGTCACCAACGTGATGCACGCCTTGCGTAATCCCCTCTTGCGCCAGATGCCGTACCGCAGCCGGCGTCGGGCACAACAAAAGCTCGCTGACGTGATCGGTCAGTACACGATTGACCTCTTCCGGCATCCGCCGATTAAAGGAGCGCAAACCCGCCTCAATATGCACGACCGGGATATGTAGCTTGCTTGCCACCAGCGCGCCAGCTAACGTTGAGTTCGTATCACCGTAGACGATCACGGCAGCGGGACGTTCGTTGAGGACGACCGGTTCGAGCGCGAGCAACATACGCCCGGTCATCTCGCCGTGGCCACCACCATGAATTTCCAGATTGTGCTGCGGCGCCGGGATATTAAGTTCATCGAAGAACACCTGCGACATAGCCACGTCAAAATGCTGCCCGGTATGGACCAGCACCTCATCGATTCCCGCCTTCTTCAGCGCATGACTGACGGGCGCCGCTTTCACAAACTGGGGACGCGCGCCGACCACCGTCAATACTCTCACGAATGCTTTCCTTCCTTCTGAACGCGGTCCGAACTTTTTATGCGGCGTCCGTTTGCGAGCCAGCTGGCTCGTCGATCATCTTCCGAAAGGTCTCCGCGCGATCATGGAAATTCTGGTACCACAACTCGAGCGAAAGCAGTCCCCATAGCTTGCGGCTGAACTGGCCGACGCTATCGAGCTGACCACGGATCGCAGCCGCGTTGATGAAGGGCCTGGTCTGCGCCCGCGATGAATTGAAGGTATCGAGCACAAATTCCCTGAGTTCGCCGCCAACCCATTCCTTGAGTGGCACCGGGAAACCCATCTTGTCGCGTCGATTCAGAATCTGTTCGGGAATCACATCCTTGTAGGCACGCTTCAATAAGTGCTTCATGTGGCCGCCCTGAAATTTTATATCAGCAGGTACCGACGCCACGAACTCGATCAAAGGATGGTCAAGAAAAGGAACTCTGGATTCGAGGCCATGCGCCATACTCATGCGATCTTCCACTTGGAGCAGCGCCGGCAGCAGACACTTGAAATCGAAGTGGGTCATGCTGTCGAAGTAAGCTTCATGACGCACATTCCGCGTCGAATTGAAGACCGAGGAGAAAGTTTCGAAAACACGCTCGCGATTGAGCGATGACCAATCGACTTCATCGTGCACGTCGACCGAGCGATCGATCAGACGAAAGTAACGGCGATCAATCGATTCGAACAAACCCTCGCGCCAGAAGGTTTTGATCATCGGTTGATATTCGCGTAACACACCCAGGTTTGGAATGATGGACTCTGCGGTCACCACAAAATTCCCACTCTTGTAACTGCCGTCGATCGCCGCCTTGATGCATTGCTCGAAATACGCCAGCAGATACCGGGCGTAGCCGCCAAAAATTTCGTCCCCACCCTGTCCCCCGAGGACCACTTTGACTTTGCTGGCCGCCATACCAGAAGTCATGAACTGTGGGAACGAACCCGGACCGGCAACCGGTTGGTCCAGGTGGTAGATCAGCCGGGAGATGTTCGCGAGAAAATCCTGTGCGGTGATATCAATCTCATGCAAGGTTTTATGCGCGGAAGCAGCCGCTGCACGCGCATAGTGGCTTTCATCGAAGCCGGGAAAGCTGGTGAACTTGCCATGGAAAGCTTCCTGGTTACGGCTGTCCGCGCGGCTGGCCAGGATGGCGATAAGACTCGAATCAATACCACCCGACAGATAGCTGCCAATCGGCACGTCGCTGCGCAGATGGACTTGAATGGAGTCATCCACCAGCTCACGTAGGCGGCGCTCGAAATAATCTGCACTGTGATCGTGATCGATCTCATAGTGCACGTCCCAATAGCGCTTGATCTCAACCCGGCCGTTCTGCACCACGAGCACGTGACCAGGCGCTAATTGCTGGACGCCGCTGAAAAGCGTGCGCGAGTTGATTGTGTACTGGAAGGTTAGATACTCGGCCAAGCCTTCAGGATCGGTTTCCACCGCCGGGAGAAACGGCACCAGGGCTTTTATTTCCGATGAGAAATAAAGCTTGTTATCGATGGTCGCGTAGTAAAAGGGCTTGATGCCGAAGCGATCCCGCGCGCAGAGCAGCCGCCGTGCCTTGCCATCCCACAGCGCGAACGCGAACATGCCGCGCAATTTCTGCACGCAATCCAGGCCATGTTTCGCGTACGCCGCGAGGATCGTTTCGGTATCCGAATGCGTCCGAAACTCCCAACCGGCCGAGAGCTCTTTGCGCAGTTCCAGGTAGTTGTAAATCTCGCCGTTGTAAGTGATCACCGTGTCGTTAGGCCCGGACATTGGCTGGTGACCGGCGGCAGTGAGATCGATGATAGTCAGTCGGCGATGACCAAAGCCAATCGTGCCGTTAGCATCCGTCCAAGTTCCTTCATCATCCGGTCCACGGTGGATCTGCAAACGATTCATCACGCGCAAGCCGGGTAACAGCGCAGGCACTGGCTGTGCATTCAGCGCGACAATTCCCGCGATACCACACATTCAGTTATTTCCCGCCTAAGTGGATCGCGTGTTTAGCGATGTTACGTTCAATCAGATCGAGGTTGTCGCGCGTCCACGCAACTGTGCGCGCTAGCCCGTCTGGCAGCGCCACCGTTGCCTTGAATCCCAGCGCATTTTCACTCTTGGTCGTACTGCCGTAGCGCTTCCCGGAATTGTCCCAAGCACGTTTTGGCAGGAGCATCGCAGGCGTCGGGTTGCGAGTAAGTGCGTTAATGCGTTCAGCCAGCTCGCGAATCGAGGTCTCCTGCCCGCTCGCGATATTGTAGGCATCGCCAGGCGTTCCTTTGAGGGCGCAGGCGACCAGACCGGCAGCGATGTCTTCGGCGAAGATGAAATCCCGCGAGGCAACGCCTTCGTTCTCTAGCGGCAAGGCCTCACCCTTAAGCGCCTTGTAAATGAAAGTTGGCGTGACATTGCGCCAGATAGAAGCTGGCGTGCCGCGCCAATGTCCCGCACCCAGGATTTCACCTGGTCCGTAGACATTCTGAAAGCGCGCCCGTACGGTCGGCAGTGCATGCTGCTTGAAGTAATACTTGGCATAGAACTCGCCGAAGATTTTGGACATCGAATATGGGCTGTCCTGGGTCAGGGACACCAACTCGGTTTCTTCAGTTGCGGTGGCTTCGCCGAAGGTCTTTTCAGCAACCGAACAACCCGCCGACGAATACACAACCTTCTTCAGCGCTTTGAAATCCTTGAGGCGCTCGAAGAGTTTGAGGGTGGTCAGTGTGTTGTTCTCATGATCTGCGAGCGGATCGTGAATCGAGCTCTGGTTCCCGTGATAGGTACTGAGGTGAAACACGAAATCGTACTCATCCCTAAGCGCGTGCAGCACGCGATCATTCGTGATTGAGGACTCGGTAAATCTGACTCTCGCGTCCTGGAGAATGTTGTCCCGCTCAGCCGAGAGTAGATTGTCGATGATGTGCACATGATTAGCGCCATTGGCGAGCAACTTGCGCACTAGGTTACTGCCGACAAAACCGGCACCACCCACCACCAGCGATTTGCTGTTTTGCAGTTCTGTTGTTTGCATTTTCGAAGCTCAGGTTCTGGGCGCAGCGAGATGGCTGAACACATCGCTCACGCCGTAGCGGTCATACCATGCCAATTGGCGCTGCAGGATTTCTGCAAATGAGACTGTCGCGCGCCAACCCAAACGGCGCTCGGTCTCGCTCGGGTCGAGCACTACCGCCGGTACGTCGTCCGCACCGGGTGGCACAATCGGAACCTCCTCCGTCGGCGTGAGTTTCAGATAGCTGACGACGAAATCGTAGATTTCCTTGATGGTGTGGCCTTCGCCGGTCGAAACGTTATAGATCCCTGCGGGCACCGTCGTCGCGAGTAATCGATCCATCAACGCGAGAAAATCCGACATATCCAGAAAATCGCGCACCGTATCACTGCAAAAACATTTCTGGCCGGCTTTAAGCCGCTTGTAGAAAGTCGGGATCGGACCAATCGCCAGACGCGGACCGGTGACATTCGCGAGTCGTAACGACACCACGGGCACACTGCCCATCATTAGGAACTGTTCGCCCGCCGCCTTGGAAATGCCATAGCTCGTAAATGGCGAGACTCTTTGGGTGATGGGAATCGGCACGCTATCCGGTCGGCCGTAACAGAGCGCGGTCTGAAAATTGATGATGCGATGCACACCATGCGCCGCTGCAGCGCGCGCCACCTGGATACTGCCCGTGACATTGGTCGCCGTATCTTCAAGCCAATTGTCTGGATCCTTATAGGCCGCCGCACTGTGCACGATGATATCGGGTTTGAAGCGCGCTACACATTGTTCAACCAAGGCCGCATCAACAATTGAACCTTCGATCACTTCCAAGCGCGGGATTCCGCTCGGCACCACTTCGCGCTTGCCCGTCGCGAAATTATCGATGACCAGAATCTCGTGGTGCTGCGGCAGCCAATGTTCAATCAAATTTGAACCCAGGCAACCCGCACCGCCGGTAATAAGAATTCGCATGGACTACTTTTTCTCTTCGTGACGGAGATGGGTGTAACCGCCGTGCACACCATACTCGCGGTAGTACGCGACCGCTTCCGCCACGAGCTGGTCCAATGGCGTGAAGTCCACCTGGCCAAAATCCTTAAAGGTGCGCGAGGGATCGAGCAGGATGCTGGGTGCATCGTCCGGTCCGAGGTCACGCACATCTGGTGCCGGATATTCGGTCATGTTGAGACCGGCGACGACCGCGTCATACAGCTCCTGTATCGCGATATCTTTGCCGGACGAGAAGTGATAGGTGCCCTGGCCTACGCCATCGACCGCCTTCACAACATAACGCGCCAGGTCCTTCACGAACACAAAATCGCGGCGCGCCTTGGTCACGAAACAGCGCTTACCTTCGGTCAGTCGCTGATAGAAGATCGGCAGTGGACCACTCACATTGCGTGGCCCGATTACATTCGCAAGTCGGAACGTGACGAACTCCTGCCCCGAGATTTCGAGATAGTCCTCGGCCGCAGTCTTCGAGATAGCGTAGCTGCTATTGGCGGGAAACTTCGGGTGGTCGAGTCGGATGGGCTGCTGTAGTGGCTTCAGGCCGTAACACAGCGCGGTCTGGAAATAGATGAAGCGGCGGACTTTGTTCGCCTTCGATGCTTTGATCAGATTAGCGCCCCCGACCACGTTGGTGAGTGCGTCGTTGTACCAGTCTTCGGGATCTTTGTAGGAAGCGGCGGTGTGCACAACGATCTCGGGCTGGAAGCGTGCGAAAAGATCATCAACGACCTTCTGATCGGCGATGGTGTCTATGACGGCCTCTAGCCCCTTCTGCGGCTGGAGGTGCTCGCGGCGCCCGGTCGCCAGATTATCGATGACTACCACTTGGTCGCCGCGTGCCAACAGCAGCTCGGTGACGTGCGAACCGACCTGTCCCAGACCACCTGTTACTAATACTTTCATTTTAGTCCTTCCGAATTGCGAAGCTTGCATCGCATAAAAGTCATAAAAAACCCCATCAATCTTGACGCTTAACCCGCGTGCTAAAGCCTTGCGAAATCTATCTTCGAGGTGCGATCGTGCGCCGGATTATTTTCAACACGCGGAACACTGGGCCAGGCAGCTTCTCAACCAACGAAATCAGTCGGCCCCGAATATTCCGATTGGCATTGAGAGCGAGCTGGTGCATGGTCGTAGCGCGCATGAAGTCCGGGTCGGAGTACGGTAGCGCGGTTGGACGTTTTCGTTCCGAGACGACTTTAGCCAGTGCTGCACCCACCTGTTGACCGAACATGTGGTAACTCCACGCGGGATTGCTCGCTACTTCCTCGTAGGCACAATCCACAATACGAGCCCACACTGCGCGATCCCGCAGTGCCGCGACCACTTCATCCATATTCGAATGATCTTTTTTCAGCGGAACATAGTGGCGCCAGGGTTGCAACACGCCCGAATAGTGCCCTTCATAGAGGACCATTAGCGTGCGCAGAGCCGCCGCCTCGAAACAGCGCGGAGAAATTTGGTTCATCCGTATAAGTCCGTCCTGGCCTTTAAAGAACCGGTCCTCGACTTCTTCGAACGAAGCCTCTGGATGTTCTCGCTCGTATTGCTCAATCGCCGGCTGCAGGTGTCCGCTGAAGTCAAATATGCTGGCGCCGCTCTCCGAGCCCAGCATTGCGCGGCAGTTGCGCACAAAGTTAATCCAGTCTTGTCCGTAGAGTCGATCGTTCTCGCGGCAAGAGATATCGACCAGAAGATTTCGACGACGGGCGTCGTCTACGAAGCGCTCCGCGATGAGCCACTTCTCGCGCGCCAGCTGACCGAATAAAGCTGAGAGTTTGCGCGCGCGATAGCCGACATCGAACTTACGGGCCGCATAATCCAGCGGCCTTATCGATAACAGTTCGCCGGACACGAAACCCGTCAGAGTGTTGATCATACTTACTTTTGGCAGCGTAGCCGTTGAATAGACCTTGTCTATTTCGTCTTCGGGAACGCACGTAAACAGGATATCAGCACCGATAAATGCCAAAGCTTCGATAGCCTGGTTCACCCACCTATACTCATCCTGGATGAAGACCGCCTTGACTCCACGGAATGCCCTTAGCTTGTCTCTGCTCTCGGCCGAAACGTAACTGTCATTTGAAAGAATCAGCGAATAGTGAATCAGGACCGCGTCGAAGCGCTCAAGGTCAAGCGAGTCGGGAAGATTTCCAAGAAGTGACAATTTCCGAACACGATGCCCAGTATCGTGGCACAGCGCATTGATATGATCGATGACAGTCGCCGCTCCTTCCGGCCGGTAGTCGCAAAGCAGAAGTACTTCCATGGATACTTTTTTGTTTGCAGCCCGGCCGGAACCGTGCCGCTATTTCCAGGCTCGCAGGTATACGTCCAGCCCGGCATAACGTGAGAGCGGACTCGCTATCAGCGTTTCACGGCTGAAAGAGCGAAACATCCCCTCGGGAGACGCATTCTCCAGAGTCATATCTACGTCGGTGAATCGCTTGCAGATGCGGGACAGCGCTCGCTTCGACAGGAACTCAGTAATTGGTGCCGCTGTACCAGTCGCATTTGCATCATAGGCTGCGCGCTCCCGTGCGGCTTGCTGCAACTGAAAGCGCCACGAAAATCGTTCTCTACCGAGACTATTCAGTGTCGCTACTGGCGCCGAGCACCATCTGCGATACGAGTACGCGTAGTAAACCATAAAAATCAGCTGGCCCCCGGCCTTAAGCATCCGCCAGCTTTCGTCTACGGCGCGTTGTACGTCACCAGTGTGGTGGAAGCATCCAATCGCCACAACGTAGTCAAATTTTTCGTCCTCGAATGGCGCGGCCAACACACTGCCCTGACTTGCGCTACCGCTCAAACCATTTGTCCGTAGTCGATGATTTACCATCTGAACGGGCCCCGCCGCCACATCGAGTCCCTGATAAGTCGCACAGCTTTCGGCTAATCGTTGAGCTACCGTTCCGTAGCCTAGACCTACTTCAAGCACCTCCGCGTGACGCATCTCGTGGAAAGGTATGTGCCGGGGCAAATAGGGATAGAACGCAAAATACCAGTCGTCGAAACGCTTCAGAGATTCTGGCGAGCTATCGGTTATACCCAGAGATTGTGCGAGTTGGGTACCGCATAACTCATCCCAGAAGGAAGCATTCGCTCGGTTCGCCGCGTCGTGCAGTTCCGACGTTGTGCTTGGCGAGCTCAATTGATTTTTCTCACGAAATTTTTCCAATCTCGAAAATAATGTGCCTGAGGTAGTAGGTCCTAGGGAGCTGCAACCTACAGCGTTCTAACGACCACTCCTCAAATAGATTCGCTCCGGCGAACACCGATGGCACTCGAAATCGACCACGATCTGCGATGAAGTGCCGCGTCGCTTTCACGGTCGATCCTGGCCGATATCACTGGTGCGAAACTGATGCCATACGGCCCCCTCCTCCGCAAATCGCATCTTTGGCACAGCAAACAGGCAATCCCGGCAACTGTGCTCGAGATGCGCCGCCACTATCGAACTCAAAGGCCTATGTAACGTAATGCCTGAATCGCAGATTCCGCTTTGGGCGCCAAGCACTGGAACGGTTCGAATTCGACGTTATGTTCCGTAGCCACCGAATCCAAGACCACGGCATCCGGCCCTCCGAGGGCATCTCCTCTGCGCAATGGTGTCGACCGCTGAAATTATAATTTTTTTTCCTGTAAAAGGCATCGAACTACAGAACCGAGTCAAAACGACCCTTAACGCGGCGAAATGCTCGTAGTCCGGTCGAAAACAAAAACCCGCTCAGCAAAATTAGATAGGCTGTGCCGAGTATGTCCGGAAATCGTCCTCCAATAAGTACACACCGATATGCTTCTGAGATTTGATAGAGCGGATTTATGAATGAAAGCTTTTGCACGATGCTCGGCATGCTGTCGATAGCGTAGAAAATCGGCGTCATGAAAATAAGAATCGTCAGTAGATTCGGAAGTGCCTGAGCGAGGTCCCGAATAAATACATTGATCGCCGATAACCATAAGCCTACAGCCGCGATAAGAAAAAAGTGCAAACCAACGATAAACGGCAATCCAACTACATGCCAGCTTGGTGGGTTGTTCGACAGCAGCATGAGAAGCAATAGAAAGGTAAGGCTAACAACCAAGCTGATCGTCCCAGTCAGACTTGCAGCAATAGGCAGCAATTCTGTCTTAAACGCCATATTTTTCACGATTCCGGCAGCACCGACAACCGAGGTAGTGGCAAGAACAATTGCCTCGGAGGTCGCCAACCAAGGACCGTAGCCGCTAATCAGCCATATAACGTATTCCAGCGTGGTTTCTGCCCCAGGCAAACGTACCTTAAAAATGAAGCCGAAAACGAAGGTGTATACGGCCAGCAGAAAGAATGGATTAGCGATCGCCCAGAAGCTGCCTAGGGTCGAACCCAGATAGCGGTCCCGGACATTCATCTTGAACAGATTATGGGCCAATCTGAGATCCTGGCGATTAAATCCGAATATCATTTGCATCCAAACACTCAGACTCTTTCTACACGAGCTGCGGCCGCGGAAAATAACATCGGCTTACCTCCAGCGGGTGGATTTCGCGAAAAAACCTCGAAAATTAACGAGATGTCCGCGCAGAGTGCTTCTTTTTCGCAAACTGAGATGTCGAGGCGATAGATGGCAGCCCCAAGCAGCAGTCGCTCCATTTCTATTTCCATCGTTATCTCATCGCGGTTGATCCTGAACTCTCCAGCTTCGAACTTCTCGTCAAAAAGAAGCAGATCATCTAAACGGATAATTCTGAAATGCACGCAAGCATCACGTGCCTCACAGGGCATTTTGCCTCTGACCTGAATCTGAGTGCGTAACCCAGCCTCCAGCAATGTTCGTGGCTGCGAATCTCCGCCGTTCAGGATCTTCACCGAGTCGAAGGTCCATCCTGGTGAGTATGTGTGTTTTCCCAGATGGTGCTTGAATTTCGCCAGCAGGTCAGCCTCGTCCGCACATCGGACCGCGTCAATGTAGGCATTGGTCACTTTCTCCGGTGAGTCATCCATCACTATCTGTCCCTGGTCGATCCAAAGACAGCGGTTACATATATCTCGAATCGATTGCATGGAGTGCGAAACCAGAATCACGATTTTTCCTCTCGCGCAGATTTCTCGTATACGCGCAGTCGCCTTTCTTGAAAAATCCGCGTCGCCGACGGACAGCGCTTCGTCAATAATGAGAATTTCCGGGTCAATATGCGAAATCATCGAAAAAGCCAATCGGGCTTTCATCCCCGTCGAATACGTCCGTATCGGGTAATCAATAAATTGACCTAGATCAGAGAAATCTATTATTTCGTCGATGACCATGGCGACTTGCGCGCGAGTCTTGCCGAGCATCTCACCATCGAGAAAAATATTCTCGCGACCACTCAAATCGTCACGCAGCCCAATGCCTAGCGTCATTACGGCAGTCACTATGCCCTCGACCGTTACGCTGCCGGAACTTGCTTCGGTTAGGCCAGCGATCACGTGCAGCAGAGTCGACTTTCCAGCGCCGTTACGCCCAACGATCCCCACGCGATCGCCTTCAGTTATGTCCAGACTCACCTCCGCGACGGCGATCCTGTGTTTTGCTTCCTCATCCAAGTCGGCGGCACCGTTCATCGCAGAGAAAAGCTGCTCCGATCTGCGCTGGTTTAGCGGATACACTTTCGACACATTTTTGAGAGATATTCGCGGAGAGTTCATACATTTTCCGCGTAAGATTTACGGGTCACATATGGCAATCTAGCGACAGTGGTGCGCGGCTCGCCCTCCAGGGTTAACTCATACGAATTACCGTAGGTCCAGGACCTCACATCGAGCGACTGACCATTGTCTCGCCGACTCAGGAAAACATTGAGGGAGTAATCCCCGGGGGCGAGCGGCAGTTCCCGCAGGGGAATGTCCACCCGGTATGAACCGCAGGTTTCAGCAACTGGTTGATGATCGAGCAACACCACAATTTCCCACCCAATACCGACGCGCAGGATTTCAATGGAAATCGCGAAGTCAACGGCGATGTTCTCCAGTATCTCGACCCAAACTGAAATTACCTCGTCTGTGCGGCTGGAGATCTGCTGGCGCTGTAGATTCAGCCGGGAAAAGCGCGCCTGGTTCGCGACGGGAATGGGCAGCCCTAAATAGTTGACAACCGCCTCGTCACTGTGGCCGCAGAACCTGAAGCGCCCATCTTCAATTACGCACGTTTGCTCGCATAACTTAATAATTGCGGTCCAGTCGTGTGTGACCAATACACCCGAAGCACCGCTAAGCAAGCGGGCACGCATGCGTCTCCAACATTTGCACTGAAAATGCTCATCACCTACGGACAGAAGTTCATCGATTAGATAAATTTCGTGCTGCAACGCAGTCGTCGTTGCAAAATACAGGCGCGCCGCCATTCCCGAAGAATAGGTTTGAATGGAATACCGGAAAGCTTCGCCGAGCTCGGAGAATTCTTCGATATCTGCTATTAGCGACGACAGATCACGGCGATTAACGCCCATGATATTGAGATAACGGGTCGCGTATTCGATTCCCGTCAGATTGGGATTACTCATTCCACCCAATTCGAATAACCCGACCGCCTGACCATATACCGCAACCCGACCTTTTGTCGGTTGATAAACGCCTCCTAGGATGCGCAGCAACGTGCTTTTCCCTGCGCCATTTTTGCCCAGAATTCCGACGAATTTGCCCCGGGGAACTTCGAGCGAAATGTCTCGCAACGCGTAAATCACCTCGCCGGTCAATTTCTCCTCGGCTCCCAAGAAGGTCCGCCAAATTCCGAATTCCGATTTAATGGGAAATGTCTTAGCGACATTCTCACAAAGCAACGCAAGCTGATCTTGCTGCACGTTTCTCACCGCCGTGAGTCCGCCTATGGTCACGACGCAGAGATCTCCAAAAGGGCCGAATAGATTTCATCGAAGCGCCGACCGGCCGCTGTCGAGGAATGCCACTTCAGCGCAAACTCACGGCTGCGAGCCCCAATTTCCAGACGCTTCTGGCGATTGCCGATAAGATCGCGCAATATTTCTTCGACGGTTTCCGGCGCCGCACTGATAATCGGCAGTTCATCCACATACTGCGGAATCTCCCGACGGAGACTTTCCAGCCATTCGGGCCGAAGAAAGCATATGACGGGCTTGGCTAACATCATGGCTTCTCTGACGTTGGTGCCAAACCACCCGTAAGTCAACATTTCAAGCACGATGTCGGACTGCATCTGCAGATAGCGCACTTCTTTATTTGGCACGCCAGATGGAGATATTAAATCGATTTCAAGTCCCTCAGTTTTCAGCTTGTCGATAAGAGGGAGATAGATATGTGAACACTTAATGTTAACGCCGTCTTCGCTGGTGCGCATTTCCTTGTTGCCGACCGCGTGATACAGGCGAACAGTATTCGGTGAAATCGAGTCGAGTTGATACGCTTTTGGTATCTCCAGAGTCGGATCCCACACCGCCGGCTCCAGGCAGTAAGCTTCTGGTACCTCGTGAACACTTGCGTCATTGTTGAAATCGACGCGATTTCCGCCAAGCAGGCACTGATAGTCGGCAACCTTATTCCGAAAAGCGCCCCACTGCAGATTGCGTTCGTCACTGCAAACAGTGGGTTCGTTTCGCCAACGGCATATCGAACAGACACTCACCGGCCCCCATTGCGAGAACGCCGTTTGAGAGACCCCGTCAAGGCATCCGTTATTTGTGTAAACGATTTTCTTGCCTAGCGCCTTCAGTAGTGTGATTTCCGCATTTTCGTCGAACTCCTGTGAGAACCAGGATTGAAGCTTGGCATCAAAGCTTATGCCATGACTATTGCTGAAGTGATAGATATCGTACTGATACAGTGCGCGAAGGTAGAACTCCAGCAATTCCTCAATCGTCTGCAGGCCAGGTTGGCCAACCAAGAAGTCCTCGCCGTGATAGTAAATCTGCGAGGCTGGGTTCGTATCCCAGTTAAGCAGATCGGCCTGCCAGCCTTTGTCGCGCAGCGCGCGCGAAAGGTACCAATTGTAGTAATAACATTGCCCGGGATATAAGACTCGCTTACCACGTATCTTCTTAAAAACTGGCGCCAGCAATCGTGCATTTTCTCTGAGAAAGTCCAGCTCGCGAACCAAATCAGCCAGGACCGGTGCGCCGGTCGCACAAGCCGAGAGTCCTGCGAGAATTTTGATCTTCACTCGCCATTCAGCACTAAGTTCCGAGACTTCTGTGTTACCTAGCACCGTAGATTTCGGGCTGTCCACCATACGAGAAATTTTGATCAGAAACTCCGGCACGACGGTCACATTATCCGTACTAACCCGGAGTACAGAAAGTTCCCGCAGATCGATTTCTTGGCGTATCTCTTTGCGGAGTCTCTCCCTCAGCGCTTTCTCCATCTCTTCCTTCAGCTCGACCGCGAGTTCTCGTCGAAGCTCGCCCTTTATGGCGGCTTTCATTTTCTCCGTGATGCTGAATTTGATGTCAAAAGGAGTGATTCTAGAAACACCCATAAAAAACTTCTTCAGGAAGTAACTTAGATTTTTCATATCTAATGTTCCAATTCGCTCGCGACCAACTCGCGGAGCAATCCAGAAATTTCGACGGCTCCCACATGCATCAATGCGTCAATGATCGACAACCCGGGCTCGAACGGTTCATTTCCCTGCTTATACACGGGATGGACGAAATTCTGATAAATCAGGTCGAGGCCTGCACGCGCAAACATTGCATCATCCTGATAGTTCGAGGCTCCGCCACCGCACAGATAGGCCTTTCCATCAACTAGTTTTGTTAATCCGATCAGAAGTTCGCTCCCTTGGCCGGTGGCTCGAAGCGTTGACGATCGCACACAATGATCAGTAGAAATTCCCAAGTGCCGGGCTACTTCCTTGATTGCATGAATATTGAATTCGGCGAGATTATCGTTAACGAAAAAGATCAACGGTTCGATTAACGCCATGGTCTGCGTGAAAAAGGGAGCCTTCGCGTAATTAGTTCTGAGCGTCTTCGACAACTTACCGCGCCACGGCTGTACTTCGTCCCATTTGACGGCCAGGATCTCGCTGGTGCCGTGAAAAGAGCGCCGGATCGGCGCCGTCTGCCATTTTGCTTTTCCTCCGACTCGTAACTTCGTGCGATTCGACCAGGTGCCACCTGTTTTGGAAAACTGAACGTGGTCCAGAAAGATAAACACGTCACTTCGGCACAACTTGGAAAAATATCCCAGCCATGGGAAGAAATTAGGCTGGTGTATGGCCACCACCCTAGTCATGTTTTTCCTTCAGCAAGCCCATGCAGACTATATCTAACCAATGACCATCAACGTAGACGGCTTGGCGTAAACAACCTTCGATTGCAAAGCCGCATTTCTGATATACGCGGATCGCGCGCTCGTTATTCGCGAATACCTGGAGAGAGATCCTTCTCAAGTTGAGATCTTCGAATCCGAATTGAATCAATTCTCCAACCGCAGCAGTACCCAGCCCTCTGCCATGATTCTGAGGATCGCCTATTCGGATCTGTAGTTCGGCCGATCTGTTAACGTTTTCTATGTTTCGAAGCTGGCACGTTCCGACGGTGTTACTGCTTAGAATTTCATCGATCATGAACATCGCAACATCCTGCCGCTGGCAGGTGCTGATGAACCACGCGTTATGCTGCGCTTCCGATACAGGACGATACGACGCATTCATGATTCGCAATTTTCGATCGGTTATCCACTTGTAAAGAAGTGCACTATCATCGTCGCGACGAGCTCTGAGCATCACGCGCGGGTCGTCCATATCAACTCCTCCCGTCTTCCAACTTGCTTGCTTTCCTGGCTCTCATAATCACCAACAGACGATGACAGCGTTCGCGGCGTCAGGTTTGCCATTTGTCGGCTTTTGCCGCCTGAGTCACGAAACCCACAATGCTTTTGGTGCCTTTAAACTGACACACAATGGCAGCACCAACTTTTGATCAATGTCTCTGATTCCTGCAACTGCTAGTTCCTTTCGCTCAATTCGCTCAGGTTCGCAGTCGATTGCGCTCTACGAATGTTGAAATGACGTCGAACACCGTAGGCTCTCTCAGTCGCAAGCAATTGCTCCTGGGCAGAGTTAAGGTTCTGCAAGACTGCGGCATCCCAGCAAAGCTCTATTTCAGAGTATTCACACATCCACCATACTGGATGGGTCAGAATCTGGATTGAATTCTCACCCGAGGTAATCTCCCGCAACGGATTCTTACCGCGCCAATCCCGGTTCGAATCCGATAGATAACGGATGTTGTGAAGATGCTGGGGATGGTACGTATTAATCACCCCGGTCACCGCTATCCGGCGTGCAATAGCCGCCTGCGTGGGTTGATGCATAGAAAACGCTGTCACTTTCTCTCCAATCAGAAATCCCAGGGAATCGAGTTCAAAGCGCAATGCGTCTTCCATTGAATGTTGCGACTCGTTCACGCCACCCACGTCAAAATGGAGACCTATCTGGTGTCCGTGCCGGCGCAAGCCTTCAAGTTGCAGCGAGTTGCTTCTGCTCAGAAGATTGTAGATAGGGGATCGGAGCATTACGAAATACGTGGCGCGAATCCCCATCGAGTTCTCTAGTTTTGCCATCTGTAGCGCGAAATCGAGACTCACATCCACATCGTGCCGCATGAAGCATCGCTTTGTGTCCCTCGTTTGAGCATCCGTGAGCTCATGAAATAGTGCGAAACTGTAACCATTGTTCTGAATATGCTGCAGAAGATGCTGATAACCCGGAGGATTGAACTCAATCATGCGGCACCTTGTTCCTGCCGCAGTACCGAAAGTATGCCTGTGGCGAAATCAATCTTGGGCGTCACCAGAAGTTCGCGCATCTCCGTAAGATCGGCCACGATGAATTCTGACCGGTTGTGTTCGATATCAAACAACGGCTTTACACCGAGTTCCGTACCGATTCGTTCCGCGATTTCGCGTAATGAAATTGCGGTCGGGCCTGCGACATTGATCGTTCGGCTCACTGCGATGTGAAGGCCGGCTTCGATGGCAGCTGTCGCATCGTCGACGTGGATGGGGTTAATAGTAAGGCCTGCTTCGCCCTGCAAAGTGATTCGACGTCGAGTTCGTACCGAATCGATGAGGCGTGGAATCAGCATCGACTCGCGCTGTCCGGGCCCGTAAATAAAGAACGGCCTCAGCGTCAATACCGTCATGCTTTCGGCGTAGGCATCAGCAAGTAACTCTGCGGCGTGCTTCGTCGAAAAGTAATATTTCAGCTTCCCACGCGGCGGCTCGATACGCGTGTTCTCAGTGATTGGCTCGGGCTGCGCGCCATACAGTCCACCGGTCGATGCAAGGATGAAGTGTGTGGCACCAACTTTGACTGCATAGTTGAGTAGTATCGCGGTCGATCCGGTGTTTACGGAAAAAATATCCATGCCACAGGTCGAGAATTCCTTCGCGTGCTGGGACTGCGCGAGATGAATGATTGCGTCGACATCCGGCGGCAACCCATCTGTCGACCAGGAACCTGACAGATTCACGCGATGGTAATGAACTCCGGCGCTGGGATATTGCGGCGTGGCGCGGACCAACGCGTGCACCTCGTGATGCGCCGAGAGGCGCGCTAGTACGCGGGCGCCGAGCAAGCCCGTGCCGCCAGTGAGGACGATCTTTTTCTTGCGTTCGCTGCGCACTGATTCGCCCGCTAAGCCTCTATTCGGTTGTGATGAAGCCATGCTTCGAAGTATATGAGGGACCAAATCAAGAGCCGTCGATTGGTTGTTCCACTCATGTGCTCTTCCACCAATTTCAAGACTGACGCCCTGTGCAAAAACTCGAAAATCAGCGGCTTGCCTTTGACGATCGTGTTGCGAACGAATTCGATGCTTTCGCCCTTGAACCAGCTTGCATCGGGGCCCGAGAAGCCCTGCTTTTTACTTTCGAGGATCCGGCGGGGTAGATACTTCTGCATGATTCGACGCAGAATCGCCTTGCCATCATGGGTCCGTTGAAAGTATTTCGAGGATTTATCCCCAACCTCGTTTTCGTTGATTCTCTCCACATTCAATGACGGGCGAAGCTTCAGATTTACCGGGCAACACATCGCGAAGTCGACTAAATCGTTATCCAGAAAGGGGACTCTATTCTCAAGACCGTGCGCCATGCTGAGTTTGTCTTCAACGGTCAACAGGCCGTGCAGGAAAGTCTTCGCCTCGAAATACAACGAGTGATTGATATAGTCTTCCGGTCGGTTGAATTCGTTGGCGTGGCGCTTGAATACGTCTCTAAAAATGTCGCGCGTCCAGATATGATCGGTATCCTTCCGGATCGGGCTGAACACCTCTTTTATGGTCGTGTTCGGGATAAGTCTCTGCCAGAATAAGTAGTACTTATCGATGTAATGCTCGAAGTCGTCG
Source organism: Klebsiella pneumoniae (assembly GCA_945861225.1). Lineage (GTDB taxonomy): Bacteria > Pseudomonadota > Gammaproteobacteria > CAIKBL01. The sequence continues at coordinate 56,480 of CAMATU010000001.1, read as the reverse complement.
TTGGCCGCCGCGCGATAATAGCGCCATGGGTACCCGCCAAAGAGCTCGTCTCCACCGGCGCCGCTCAGCACTACTTTCACGAATCGGCTGGCAAGTTTAGCGGCGTAATAGTTGGGATATGACTGACCGACGCGAGGCTCCTCCAGATGATGAACAATTGATGGGAGTGATCTCTCCATATCTCCTGCCTTAAGCACCATTTCATACTGTTCGGTCTTAAAGCAGTACGACATATGTTCGGCGCTGGCGCGTTCGTCGAATGCCAGCTCCAGACCCGAAGCGGAGCTGAGATCGAATCCGCAGGTGAACGATTTCATATCGGGCAGAATTTTGGAGCTGATAGCAGCGATTGAGCCGGAGTCCATCCCGCCGCTCAGATAACATCCGATTTCGACGTCTCCAATCAGTTGTCGCCGAACTGCCTGAGTGAAGAGTCGGTCCAACTCCTCTTCGTATTCGGCTGCGCTTGCTGGTTTCGCGGGTTCTTCGAACGCGAAATCCCAGTACTGGGATATTTCAAGACGGGCGTCGCGCCGGAATGGTCGCACAATCGCCCAGTGTCCCGCTGGCAGTGTTCGGATGTTCCGTATAAGCGTCTTGTCCGTGAAGAAATTCTGAAACGTGAAATATTCGAGTAACGCTTCTCGATCGAGCACGCGAGGGAAGCCGGGTATTGCGAGCAGGGCCTTCTGCTCGGAAGCAAAACTGAAGGAGTCGGCTTGTAGGGCGTAATAGAGGGGTTTGATTCCATAGCGGTCACGCGCGAGGAGCAGGGTGCGCTCCTGGCGGTTCCATAGAGCAAATGCGAACATTCCATTGAAGCGTGACAGGGCGCGAATTCCCCATTCCCTGATCGCATATAGAACCACTTCGCTGTCACTATGCGATCGAAACGCATTGCCCAGGGTCTCCAGCTCTGTCCTGAGTTCCCGGTAGTTGTAGATTTCCCCGTTATAGACCAGGACCAAATTTCCATCAGCAGATACCATCGGCTGATGGGCTGCGGTCGAAAGATCGACGATTGCCAGGCGGCGGTGCCCGAGGCCTACAGGACCATCACACCAGATCCCCTCGCCATCTGGTCCGCGGTGAGCAATAGCATGGGTCATCCGTTGCATAGTCGCTGCACCCACTTCGGATCCGTCAAATCGGACTAGCCCGGCAATTCCGCACATTGCTTAAGCTTCTTGCGCCAAAGAACTAGAGGTCTTGCGCGCGACCAAATACAACCCGTACCGATGTACGTCTCCTTTGTAGTCATACGCGATACTCGATTCGACTGAAAACCCGAACAGCCCTGCAAGAAGTTCCGGCAGTCGGAAATGATGGAAATGAACCGAATCATTCATAAGGTCGGCGTGTGATTCCCAGATTAGAGTCGCGAGGTAGAGGCATCCTCCTGGTTTCAGCACCCGTCGAGCCTCCGCGATTGCACGGTGCCAATCAAGGATGTGATCCAAACTTGTATTGAACACGACGTTGGCCACGGAAGCGGCGCGAAAGGGCAGAAACTCGCCTAGCCCGATCAGCCGGAAAGGTTCGCGGCGCACGCAAAACGGGTCGAGCCCGACATACTCGGCAGTGGGTGGAAACAACGCGGCGCTGGTTGTCGGGTCATCACACCCAACATCGAGGACGAGACCCTTGCAGTCCTGCACAAATGCCTTCATCCGGAAAAGGTGCCGTTGAAAATGCACATTATCAGGGGCCGCGGTGATTTCCCCCGACTGCTTGATGCTTGCCAAGAGGAAATACTGCAGGAATGCATCCCGCGACTGAGCCATCGTAACGGCCAGACGGTCGGTGAAATGTGGTTGAAGTCTGGCCGGGATCAGCAACGGCAACGTTCCTTTCAGCGGGTACGTGTGTCGACTGTCAGTCAGGCCTCCGCCGTTCGCCTCTTGCGTCAGAGGATCGTCACAGTCCGGTGACTGCAGGAGCGGCAGAATCGTCTCAAGTCCGACTATCCGCGCGTGCGGTTGTGTCGTCAGTTCGGCTGGAGCTACCGCACGTTCGTCGCTGACGAGCACCGGACGGTCCGCATTGGACAGGCGGTTCTCGAGCATGTCAGGGATTTCGAGAATTTGCCGCTTGGCGTCGTCGGTTGACGGCGGACTGATGACTGGCCCGCCAGTCGATCAGACGATTCAGACCCTCGGGGAGTTCGATGTTCGCCAGAAAATTTAGGTCCGCTTTCGCGCGCTTGGGAGAGCCGATTCGATTCCGGACCAGTGTCGCCTGGCTACGGGGTGCGTACTGGATAGGCTGCTTGTTATTCGTCAGTTCGACCAACATTTCCGCCAACTCGCGCAACGACGTGCGTTTACCTGTTCCAACGTTGTAGCAGCGATCAGTTGCCTCCGATTTCATGGCACAGATATTCGCGCGCGCACAGTCCTCCACCGCAACGAAGTCAAATGCTTCAGATCCGTCGCCGAGGATCGTGGGTCCGGCGCCATTGTCGATGGCATCCAGCATTTTCATGATCACTGCGATGTAAGCGCCGTGATAATCTTGTCGCGGTCCGTACACATTCATGTACCGCAAACCAACGTAGTTGAGACCATACCGGTGATGGTAGGCACGGGCCATCGCCTCGCCGCAGATCTTGGTTGCACCATAGAAGTTTTTATTCAGAAACGGATGGTCTTCGGTCATCGGCTCTTCGACCGCATCGCCATAGACGGAAGCTGAAGACGAGTAGACGAGACGCCTTACATCGTTCTTCACGCATGCGTCCAGCACATTGAACGTGCCACGGATGTTGACGTCAAACGCGGCCCGGGGAAATTCGTGACATTGCAGTAGCCATAACGCGGCGAAATGGAAGACACCATCGGCGCCCTTGACTGCGGCATCCAGGATATCCGTCTGGCTCACGTCTCCTCCGACCTCGAATATTTTGACGCGAGGATCGCGTAGCGCACTTTCGATATTTTCGACGGATCCGCGCACGAAGTTGTCGTATATAACGATTTCGGCGACATCTTCCCGGGTGAGGAGATCAACTGTATGCGAACCGATAAGCCCCGCCCCGCCGATCACCACCAACTTTTTTCCACGAATATCCATACTTTGGAACTCTGCTATTAACGAGTCACGGCGCCAGCCAACGCATTTACAACGCGCTGCTGCGAACCAAAATCGAGAAACGGATGCATCGGCAGACTCATGACCCGCGCCGCTGCAGCTTCGGCCACCGGAAACGCGCCGTGCCCGAGTCTGAGATCGGCGAACGCAGGTTGTAGATGCAGCGGTGTTGGGTAATGCACCGCCGTAGGGATTTGAGCCGCCTTGAGATTCTCCTGCACGACGTTTCGTCTATCGACTTCCACTGTGTACTGCGCGAATACCGAAGTGTTGTGTGGCTCGAGATGCGGCGATTGAATACCGGCTTCCTTGAGCATTCCGGCATAGCGCGCACCAATTTCCCCCCGCGCCCGCACCTCATCCGGAAAGCTCGGCAGCTTCGCGAGCAGCACCGCGCATTGCAGTGTATCCATGCGCCCATTCACGCCAATCACCGGATGGTGATAGCGCCGGTCCTGGCCATGCACGCGAATTTCGCGCATCAACTTGGCGAGCGCGTCGTCATCCGTGAAACATGCGCCGCCGTCGCCGTAGCAGCCGAGTGGCTTCGAGGGAAAGAAACTGGTGCAGCCGATCAGTGACAACGCACAGGACTGGCGGCCCTTGTAGGTCGCGCCGAAGCTCTGCGCGGCGTCTTCAATCACCGGGATGCCGTGCTTTGCTGCGATCGCATTGATCGCATCGAAATCTGCACACTGGCCATACAGACAGACCGGCATAATTGCGCGCGTGCGCGGCGTGATGGCGGCTTCGATCAGGGCGGGATCAAGGTTATAGGTGCGTCGATCAATATCGACGAACACCGGCTTCGCGCCGATTAGCGCGATCATCTCGCCAGTCGCGATGAATGTGAACGGCGTGGTGATCACCTCGTCACCCGCTTTCAGACCCAGCGCCATCATCGCGATCAGCAGCGCGTCCGTGCCGCTCGCGACGGTGATGCAGTGTTTGGTACCGACGTAAGCGGCGAGCTGAGTCTCGAGGTCGGCGACTTCAGGGCCCATGATGTATTGCCCGTGATGCAGCACACGGTGCACGTTGGTTTCGATCACAGCACGAAGTTGATCCTGCTGGGTTGCGAGATCGATGAAGTCGAGCGCAGGCGGTTGATTGTCCACCGCGAGACAGTCTTCGATCGAGATCGCGTGGACGCAGCGCTTCAGCATGCCTGTGTCGCGCGTCAGGATTTTTATCGTTCCAGGTTTGAAGCGCGCCGGCGCCCGTTCGAATTGTTCGTCTTCCGGTTCCGTAGCCGCAAATACCGGACCTTCTCCGGCCAGTGCGCTGAGCCAGAGCTTATCTTCTGCGAATGCGTGCAGAAGCTCGGAACTTCTGCGCAACGCTGCGGTACGCGACATGGTCTTCGCGGCGATTTGAGCGTCCCGCCAAAGCCCGTCCGCTAATGCATATTGCATCGATTGGACAGCACCCGCGTACAACCATATGCGCCCTCCCGACTGCCGACACCGTTCGATCGTCAGCAGCGCACGTGCCGCGTCCGCTCTCGGTTGACAGATATCCACCACAATATTCACATCAAGCAGTAAATCCACGATCAAACGTCCCTGAAGCGCGCGAAGGCATCGAGCCGGTCCAGTTTCGTGGATGGCTGATCGTCTTGTTCAGTGGGGAGCGGCGCATTACGGATCGCGTCCAACTTCTCCACCATGCGCATGGTGACCTCATCGAACTGCACTGATTCAATTTCGGAGTCTGGGATCTCTACCACGACTTCGACGCTTGCATGTCGCAGTGTCAGTGGAGAGTGGAAGGACAGCCTGCCATTCTCATATTTCGCATTTACTTTCATTTGGATCCCTCTCGTGTAACGTTCATACCTTGCTCACAAGTAGGCAAACGTCATCACGCAACACATAGTGATCGTCGGTATGTGGGCAGGTTGCCTCTGCATTGCCCGTCAGCGGTAGCCGCAAACGCTCACCAAAACGACTCATCCACCCGACCTGCCGCCCAGGCACGCCGACGATCAAGGCGAATGCTGGCACGTCGCGATTCACCACGGCGCCGGCGCCGACGAACGCGTACTCGCCGACCGTGGCACCACACACGATGGTGCAGTTCGCGCCCAAGGTAGCGCCGCGTTTAACTAAGGTGTCGCGGTATTCATCCTTGCGCGAAACATCCGAGCGCGGATTGTAGACATTGGTGAACACCATGCTCGGACCGCAGAACACCCCGTCTTCCAAGGTGACATTGTCGTAGACCGAGACGTTATTCTGGATCTTCACGTTGTCACCAATGATGACGCGATTTCCCACGTACACGTTCTGTCCAAGAGAGCAACCTGCGCCGATGCGGGCACCACCGCTCACATGCACCCAATGCCAAATTCGCGTGCCATCGCCGATTTGTGCACCCTCATCCACGATCGCCGTCGCATGCACGTTGAACTTACTCATAAGACTCTTCTCAATACTCAAGCGGCAACGACACGCGGCGCCCGTCACGTGACGAGGTGTACATCGCGATCAAGGTCTCAAGTGAACGCAGCCCTTCGCGTCCATCCGTTTCCGCGCGTGCTTCACCGCGCAGTACGCGAATCACGTTGTCGTAGTACAGCGGGTGACCGACACCGTAGACCGAAGCCGTGCCGTAACTCGCGTCGGCGACTTTGGCGTCGTCCTCGTCCGGCTCCGCGAATTCCCAGTGCTTGATCTCATTAACCGCCACGCCGCCTACCTGCACCGTGCCTTTCTCGCCGAGGATTGTGATCGAGCCTTCCAAATTGCGCGGGTAGGTCAGCATGGTGACGTTGATCGAGCCCAGTGCACCGGAACGCCACTTGATGTTCGCGACACCGGAATCTTCTACTTCAATATTGCGTTCGAGCGTGGACGTGTAGGCGTGTACGCTTTCGATTGGACCGATCAACCAGTCGAGCAAATCGACGTAATGACTCGCTTGATTCATGAACGCGCCGCCGTCGAATTCCCAGGTGCCGCGCCAACGGGAGGAATCGTAGTAGGACTGTGGGCGGGTCCAGAACACGTTTACGTTCACCATGTAGATGCGCCCGAAGCGTTTCTTGACCAGCGCACGTTTCACCAGCTGCAAGGTAGGATTCAGACGATTCTGTTTGACCACAAACAGATGTACACCTTGCTCGTCGCAGGCCGCGACCATGCGCTTGCCATCGGCAAGGCGGGTCGCCATAGGCTTTTCGGTCACCACGTGACGACCACCGCGCGCGAGCTGTACTGCCTGGGCGGGATGCAGACCGCTTGGGGTGCACAGCACCGCCACGTCTGCTTCGGACTTGCTGAGCAGCGCTTCTATGCTTTCGTAGCCTTCAACTCCATGGGCCTCGGCCGTTTTCTCAAGGGCGGTGCGGTCAGAATCGCAGACCGCGACCAGCTCTGCTCGTTCGGAATGCGTCTTTAGCGCATCGAAATGTCGGTCTGAGATACGCCCACAGCCAACCACCGCAAAGCGGACTTTTCGGTTTTCGATTTTGTATGGTGATCGGTAGCCCACGTTTTGGTCTCCCTCTGAATTAGGTCTGTGCGCTTGGCGGCGAGTGATGCGTTGAGGCGCATGGCTGCTCACGTGACGCGGGGCGAAGCTTGTCGCCAGCGGAAATCATTCCCCGTAATTCAACGATTGCCATCACACGGACTCTCTAAGTTTCGCATCAATCAATGGTTGCAGGAGATCCGGGATGACGAGGCGATCCGTGCCGAGTTCTGCTGCGAGTTCTTGATAGAGGCTGACGCAATCGTCGAGCGCCGTCAGCATTGCCACATCGAACGGTCGAGCTGACGCCAGTGTGGGCCATACTGGCTTACCGAGATACGCGGCGCGTGTGCTACGCGGCGCGTAAGTTCCCACAATCTCGAACGCGACGTCATGACTTCGGGCCGATGTAATTTCCGCCAGCTCGGAAATGCCGACGAACAGAATGCTTTTCACCCCTTTGGTTTCGCACGCATATAGCGCCTGCCTGACTGATTCACCCGCCCGCCGATAGAAGTCGAAAGAAGCACTTAGGTATTGCGCGGTGAGCCGGCTCTTCTCAGTGAAGCCCTGCGGGGTGAGGTAGTACAGATAACGATTAGCCGGCGCCTGGGTAATTTTCACGAAGCCCTTACGCACGCAACGCCGCAAATAAGAATTGGCGAGCCCGAGCGCGACCCCCAACCGATCGGCCAAATGGCGCTGTGTCACGTCGCTTTTGGCGTCGATCGCGGCGAGAATTTCGAGGGTCAGGGCTTCTTCGCGGTCAGTTGACATAGAGTCGCGTTCAAAGAGTGAACGCATTATAGGCATGTGCTGTTCAATCTGTGAACAGGAGATGCGTCATCCCGACGGAAAACTATCTTGATACGGCTTTTTGACGCGACCTTAACTGCGGAGTATCGCTAACAGTGTCAGCTGGATAAAAACCACCGTTCGGATGCCATAAATCGGTCCTCTGGAATTTAGAAATGCCGGCCTCCCTCCCTCGGTTTGAACAAGCTGAATCGACATGAACCACGACAGACCGGGCTTCCTGCGCTACGCTTCCGGAGCATCTGGACGCGGAAGATGGTCGCTATACGCCCGAGGTGCGGACCAGCTTACGAGGTGTCCAGCTGGACATCCGTAAACGAACAAGGGGCGTCAAGCGATGACCCCCTCTTTACAAACGCAGGGAGCGCTGATGAACAAGAAATGGATCTCCAAAGCCGCACGAATTTCAGGCGGGTTATTTTTGTTCGCGGGTGTGAGTGAACTGGCCCTCGCGGACAGCGTGACCTTCTCAACCGGGGAGTTCTTGGCGAACGAATGGTTCTCCGAAACATTTCCTGGCCTTGCGGGCACGAGCTCTTCGTCTACTCAGGCGATCGGCGGAAACCCGGGTGCGTTTCGGCGAGTGAGCTTAAGCGTGGCGCCCTTCCAGTCCGCATTCGATGCGCAGCTATGGAACGTTACTCAATTCACCCCGAAATCCCAAGGAATGGTAACGTCGGTTTCAATGTCGTATGACATAAGCCGAGTTTTTAGTAGCGACCCTGGGGCAACTCAAGTTGCCAAAGGGATTGCGGTCCTACAAGACGGGATCCTCAGCACAGGTTTTCTTGGCATTTCGACGGCAAGTCCACCAACCTGGGACCTTGCGTCCGTCACCGATCTGGTATCGCTGTTCCCACAGGTGAATTGGGTAAATGGCGAGCAGATTACCTTCGGATTTTTCAATTCGGTGAGTACTAGCGTACTGGGCTTTACGATTGACGCTGGCTACGACAATTTCCAAATCACGGTGAACTTCAGTCCGGTTGCTGTCCCGTTACCCATGAGCCTGTTGCTATTGGCGTCGGGTTTCGGCGTGCTCGCACCACGCATGATTCGCCGAACGAAGGACTGTCGAGCGACCTCCGGGATAGGTGCTGGAACTTTGTCTATTTGATGTCGGGCACAATAACTCGCCGATTCTTTGGGCGCCTCGATTACCGGCGAGCATTTGTATTCGAAAATTAAGAACTTACGCGGGCAACCCTGGTCTTTTTGCATGGCGGGTTCGCGACAAAAACCTCTTAAGCTGGAGATGGCAACCACAGCGTAACGTTCACGCACTTTTCTTGAAGTAAATCACGCTGGGCAGACTTTCGAATTGGCCATCGCAAGTGAGTAAATCTGCCCCGTGCTCACACGCGGTGGCGTAGACGATAGCTAAATAGCCCGCACTGCAATGGAAACAAGACGCGAGATGTGACGAAAACTTTTAAGTTCGTCATCCCGGGCGAAGCGGCGTTAGCCGCGCAGACCCGGGATCCAAGGGCGCCAGAAGGACAAGATGGATCCCGCCCCGGATATTTGCGTTGCAAATTCCGGGATGACGTCTATTAGTGCTCCGCACTTTCCGGGATGACGGGGATAGAAGCTTTCGGCATCCCCAATGCCGCGTCGAATCATGCGTTTGTCTCACCTACAGTGCGCGCTATCTAGCTTAAAAAGACTCCTGACCATCCACTCAATCCAGGCCGACGTATCGACGACCCTCATCAGTAGCGATCCTTGCGATCACGGCAGTTGCTCTTATTGGCATCCTTCGCAATGCCGGCGAGCTGCGCTAACTCGGGGACTGGTATCACGAGGACGCCCTTGCCCTTAGGAATGAAGACAAATTGCTGGCCAGCCTCCCTTTCTCAGGCTAGCTGGCGCAAGCGTTGAAGTACTTGCTCAGCGGCAATGGTTTCGCCGCGATCTGCCTCGGCAATCGATGCCAGGAGATCGGCTTCTAACTCTGGCGGTACTTCGAAGGTTTCATCTGCTTCACGTGCGAGGATAGTCACGACTGTGCCCTCAGGAAGAGGTTCTCCCTCAACGACGACTTTCCCCCCAATCACTTTACCAATAGCAAGTTGCATGGCTCGGATAGTACACCCGGTGTGTGGAGAGAGAAATCTTCATGACGACACAGGAGATCCTGAGCAGTTCATGGTTTCGATACACTCCTAACCCCGTCATCCCGGAAAGTGCGCAGCACTTATCCGGGATCCATCTTGCTCTTCACGCGCCCATGGATCCCGGGTCTGCGCGGCTGTCGCCGCTTCGCCCGGGATGACGACCATCAAAATTTCCGCCTTGTGTTCCGTTTTGATCCCATAGCAGTGCGGGCTATTTTTGTGAGTGATTCACGGCGTTCCAGTTGCTCTGGCGGCATCGTTCTATTGAATACCCAAGATGACCGGCGGCCAGTTGTAGGCCAAGCAGCTCTTCCTGCAGCAGTTCAATTTTTTCCCGCGTCATAAGCGCACCCCCTCTTGCATGATGATTCTGGGGAAAGGGCGGGTAGCATCGGGATAGATGGCGATGTCGATCCTACGTTCACCTAGCTTTTGGTGCAGTTCCGCAAGGATGTCCAGCTTTGTCATGAGCGTGATTTTTGTGGAAAGCACCAACAGATCAATGTCGCCGCCCTTGGCGGCATCGTCCGTGCGTGACCCAAAAAGGTAAATAGTTGCGTCGGCATCTGCTTGGCGAATGGTGTCGCTGATAGCTGACTGTTCTGCAATTGCTAAACGCATATATCCCTCTACCGCACTCCAAGCTTAGAGCACATCACGCGCTGTGTTTACGGATACGCCGCTAGTGCAGCGTCTGCCGCTCCCCCGCCAACTGCCGCAAGCGCGCCTCAATTTGCTGCTTGGTCGCGCTATCAGGCGCCACTGCCAGCGCATGGTTCAGCTCAACACCCGCCATGCGCGGCGCACCTAAGCCGTACCACAACTCAGCGCGGATCAGGCGCAGCGCAAAAGTGTCGGTGGTCAGTAGCAGTTGGTGGTCGGTGTACTCGAGAGCCAGCGTGTGATTATTTTGGGCGATGGCGAGGCCGCGCAGATTGTTGAGCATTCTCAGCACGATATCGGTTGCGCTGGCCGGTCGAAACGCCAATTCAGCAGAGACCCCGCTGGCGGCGAGGCGGCGCGCACGTTCTGCGTCGTCAATTAGCGTCAGTAAGTAGGGATCGAGGAGTTGTCGTTCAATTGCGACCAAAAAATGCCCGGGGAAATTAATCCCGCGCACCGGCAGTCCAAGCTGTGCGCCAACACCGATCACGACCGTCGCCAGGCTGATGGGAATTCCGTGGCGTTCCTGCAGTACGAACTGTAACGAACTATTGCGTGCTTCGTAGTAATCCTCGGCACCGGCGAAGCCTTCAGCGCGCAGCAGGTTGATAATCGCACTGGCGCTGGCAGGCACTTTAACTTTCGCCGCGAGGCGGGACAGTTCTTCGCGACACCAAGCGGGATCCGTTGCGGGTTCTATCAGACGCGACACCAACAACGCGCCCTCCACGACATCCGTAGGCCGGGCTGCGAAGCGTTTGAAGTCGTTTTCGAGGATCGGGTCTGTCACGGGAGAGGGCCATTGCCGTTTTTTATGACGGCAGTATGACCGTGAGGAGGCGCCTTGTGCAGCGTCTAACCGACCTTTAGCGCTGGCGTCTCGAACCAGGCTCGGCGGTTGTCCGAGATTCAGCCTACCTGTTGGGCGTCCATGGATTCCAGATAGCCGCTACGCGGCTTCTGGAATGACGGGATTTAAGGGATGTCCCCATTCGCCATCGGGATGACGGGGTAACGGTGTTTGACGCGCCGGATTACGCCACGCCCCTAGCTCACCGCGAAAGACTGCTGTCATTCGTATAGAACAACCCCTGCAACTCCTGTGACTCGGAAAGTTCGAGGCGCAGCAACACGCGCGCGCCAAGCTTTCGGGCCCGCCGGAAGACTTCGTCCGACATCACAAACGGCACAAATTCGCCGTTCATATCTTGATAACCTGCAAACCGCGCGACTCTCCGGTCAATCGACTGGATGGCCTTCATCTTTATGTTCTCCGTAGATTCAGCGTTCTCAGGGATCTAAGGCAAAACGCGTTCCACCTTTGGAAACGCTAGCGAAGCCTCATTACCGAGATGCGACCGAGTTCGAGTTTTGATCTGTAAAGCGTGACTCGGTTCACGCTGATTTAGCGACCGGGGGGCGGCGTAACTGAATACAGGACGTGGCGTTGGCTCCCACGGCGGGGAAGTTGACGTCGGGAAGCGACAAATTTAGTCCAGATGAGTCAGTTCTCGCGCACCGCAAAAGGCGCCGCGAGCGGTTCGCCGATGAACACGCCCTGGCCTGGCCAAATTACACTTTTCCAATACGCTTCGATGAGGGTATTGCCGTCGAGGTAGTACTGCATCATCAGGCCGGGATTGGGAAATTTCTGCGGGAAATTACAGGGCTCCACCACCGCCCCGTAGCTTCCCGTCGCGCCCGCCTCCAACCAGCGCAGCGCGCTCATCTGGCCTGTGCCGTCCAGCTGACCGCCGGCGGAAGTGAGGTGATCACCCACCGCCCCGGGCAGGAATCCCAGGGTCTGGAGGTACGGCACATGAGTCGTACCGGTAAAGTAAAACAAAACATCAAAGCGCTGACGAATGCCCTTACTCGCCACGATTTCAATCGGTAAGCGCGCCCCGAGCGCGTTACGGATGAACGCAAAACCCGGCGCGCGCGAACTCCGCGCCTGATCAGGGGTTCGCACCAGATAGGCGCGGCCCTGCGGCTGCAACCCATCGCTCTGCACACCGCGCGCAATTAACTGACGACCATTCTCCAAGGTGCTCGCCGCCAGTAGCATCGCGGGCCGTACGCGAAAATCGCTGTACGGGGCACGGGACGCTTGATCGTATAACGGGTTCGGTGCCGTGGGCTTGCAACCTTCGGCGCAGAAGCGGGTGCCATAACCCATGGCAAAGGCGGTGGTGATCGACATGCAGCCCACCCGATAGGGGAGAGTCCAGGCGAGCGCATAGGCCTGGATGGAGGCCGGCAAAGAATTTTGCGTCTGCTCCCAAACGCGCGCGAAATCATCCGGCGGGAGCACGGCGCGCGGCGCACCTAAGCGTACCCGCAGAACATTGCGCGCTGGAATGCCGCGCGCGGTTTGATAATGCGCGCCGAGCGCGAGGCTTAAGGGATCATCGGTATTAATGACCAGCGCAAGTTCGGTCGTCGTGATTGCGCTAGCGGATGCGCAGGCGAGGGCCAGCAATAAACCGGTGGCCCACTGCAGGAGCGGCTTTAGCCGCGGTGAGACAATAGAAAAGGACACCGATAGTAGTGGCACTGACTTAACGATTAGGTGCCCTTCTCCCATAGGTCGGATAAGCGCAGCGTAATCCGACGATTGTCGGCGGATGACGCCCTGCGGGCTTATCCGCCCTATCAATTTCTTTAGCGCCGATACGACAGGCGAGAGCGCCAGACTAATGTGACTTCTTCAGCGCCTTCATCGCGCGATCGAGGCCGTCAATCGTCAGCGGGAACATCCGATCAGACATCAGCTCCTTCACCATGCCGATGGACGGAATGTAGCTCCAGTAATCCTCCGGCTGTGGATTCAGCCACACCGCATAGGGATAGAGCGCGAGCAGCCGGGCGATCCAGGTGGCACCCGAATCCTCGTTCCAATGTTCGACGCTACCGCCAACTGCCATGATCTCGTAGGGGCTCATCGTGGCATCCCCTACGATCACCACCTTGTGATCCGCGCTGTAGGTGTTCATGAGTTGCTGCGTCGGCAGGCGCACGTTGTTGCGCATTTGGTTGTCGCGCCACACCGTTTCGTAGACGAAGTTGTGAAAGTAGAAATGCTCCAGGTGCTTGAACTCGGTGCGTGTCGCCGAGAACAGTTCTTCACATATTTTCACGTGGGGGTCCATCGATCCCCCCACGTCCAGCATTAACAATACTTTGGTTGTGTTGCGACGCTCTGGTACCATTTTGATATCAAGCATGCCGGCCCGCCGCGCGGTAGAGCGAATGGTGTCGTCGAGATCGAGTTCTTCTTCCGCGCCTTCGCGGGCGAAGCGGCGCAGCTTGCGCAGCGCGACTTTGATATTGCGGGTGCCAAGCTCCACCGAATCATCGAGATTCTGGTATTCCCGCTTATCCCACACTTTGACTGCACGGCCGTGTCGACCCTTGTCCTGGCCTATCCGCACGCCCTCGGGATTGTAGCCGTGGGCGCCGAAGGGCGAAGTGCCACCGGTGCCAATCCATTTATTGCCGCCGTGATGGGCTTTTTTCTGCTCTTCGAGACGCTGCTTCAGGGTTTCCATCAGCTTGTCCCAACCGCCCAGGCTTTCGATCAGCTTCTTTTCCTCTTCCGTGAGATTGAGTTCTTTCTGTTTGCGCAGCCACTCCAAGGGAATCTCGCCCAGAATCTGCTCGAAAACAGTCTGCTGACCGCGGATGTAATCGCCGAACACCTGATCGAAGCGATCAAAAAAGCGTTCGTCTTTAACCAACGTGGCGCGCGCGAGATAGTAGAAATCGTCGATACTGAAACCGGCGATGCGCGCTTCCAGGCCGGCCAGCAAAGTCAGGAATTCGGTGATCGAAACCGGAATTTGGACCTTGCGCAGGCGATAGAAGAACTCAGTTAGCACCACGCCCTCGCGACATGAATACCAGGCGCTCGAAAAGATGCATGTCTTGTTCGTTCTTCAGCAAGGCGCCGTAGAGCTTCGGAATCGCTTTGCGGCTGTCCTTCTCACGCAAGGCTTCGGGCGGGATATCGTCGGCCACCAGCAGTTTGATCCAGTCGAGCAGTTCCGAGGTGGATGGTTTCTTTTTTAGACCTGGCAATTCGCGCAGCTCGAAGAAGCACTGCATCGCCTCAGCGAGCAGTCGCTTTTTAATGTCTGGATAGTGCACGTGGACGATTTGGTCCATTGTTTCCTGATCCGGGAACCGGATGTAATGAAAGAAGCAGCGGCGCAGGAAGGCGTCTGGCAGTTCTTTTTCGTTGTTACTGGTAATAATGATGATTGGGCGCTGCACGGCCTTGATGGTTTCCTTGGTCTCGTAGACAAAGAATTCCATGCGATCAAGTTCCTGCAGCAAGTCGTTTGGAAACTCGATATCGGCCTTGTCGATTTCGTCGATCAGTAATACCGGCTGGACATCCGATTCGAAGGCCTCCCACAGCTTGCCCTTCAGGATGTAATTATGAATATCATGCACCCGGTTATCACCGAGCTGAGAATCGCGGAGCCGCGCCACCGCGTCATATTCATAGAGACCGCGCGCAGCCTTGGTGGTGGATTTGATGTGCCACTGGATCAGCGGTCGACCCAGGGATTTCGCAATCTCTTCGGCGAGCATCGTTTTGCCGGTTCCCGGTTCGCCCTTGACGAGCAACGGTCGGGCCAAGGTAATTGCCGCATTCACGGCCATCATGAGATCTTCGGTGGCAACATAGGTCTCAGTGCCTTCGAATCGCGCTATCGACATGGGAAGTTCCGATTTTTTTGGGGATCGGCCGGCATTGTAATGCAAGAGAAAAGGGGACAGATTTATTTTTCACCAAAATGCGCTTAAACATCGTGTCCGGCAAAAATAAATCTGTCCTCTTTTTCTCCTTATTCCTGCATTCGTGATCCGTCATCCCGGGCGGTGTGACGCAGTCACGTAGACCCGGGATCCAGCGGCATTCGATGATTCGCTTGGATCCCGGATATTTGCTAGCGCAAATTCCGGGATGACGAAGGGGCCAAACGCGACGTATTTGATGACAGGATACCTAAGTTAAGTGCCATTCAAATCTGTCCCCTTTTATGTCGTTGGCAGCCTCCTGTGGGGGGTGATCTCGGTGGTCAGTGCTGAATCACTCGGCCTAAAGGCCTTCAAAGAAGGCGACTACGGGCTCGCGCTGCAGGAATTTCAGGCGCCCGCCGCCAACGGCGACGCCACTGCGCAATACTATCTGGGGGTGTTGTATGCACAGGGTTGGGGGGTCATGCCGAGTTCGACATTGGCTCGGCAGTGGTTTGCGAAAGCCGCCGCGCAGGACTTCGCGAAAGCCGCACACAATTTGGCGGTGATGTACCAAACTGGCGAAGGTGGGCCGCAAGATCCCCTGCTCGCGCGGCAGTGGTTCGAGAAAGCGGCGCGCCAGCACAGTGCAAAGTCGTCCCAGCAACTCGGTCTCTTATATTTTCATGGCGATGGCGTGCGGCGAGATTTCGGGGCTGCACGCGAGTGGTGGCAGCGCGCATACGAGGACGGCGAGGTCGATGCGGGATACAACCTGGGCATTCTCTATGTGCGCGGTCTGGGCGTGGCGCAGGACCCGGCCCAGGCTGCAAGCTGGTGGGAATTAGCAGCGCGACGGGGCTCTCTTCTCGCCCAGAATGCGCTGGGATCTGCTTATCAAAAGGGCACTGGTGTACCACCCGATCCGATCACGGCCCTCGCCTGGTTCCGGGTGGCCGCCGCTGGCGGACTCGCGGTTGCCGAGCAGAACGCGGCGCTCCTGGCGGGCCAGCTGGACGACTCCCAGATTGAGGCGGCGCGCGTGCTGGCCGCCAAGCTCTCGCCGGTACGGAGCCAGTAGCGCGAGATTGCAAAAAAATGTCGTCCGCGGACAGTACTCCACCAGATCGTGAACTGGGTCGCCTTCTTCAGTCCACCCGCTGACTATTCTTGAAACAGTGCCCAGTTATTTTGTGCAGCTGGAACCGACAACAAGAACAGTAATTTTCAGGTGGTACGCGCATGACCTTCTCGACCAATCAGTCATATATGGATTCAGTCCACACAGAGAATCAAGCCGCGGTCCGCTGGCAAGGATCGAATGCGCTCGACGAACTTCGGAATTATCCACGGGTGTCCATAGAAATCCCCGTCGCGTTCCGCAACAGCAGCGGACAACACTGCGCCGCGCGACTCTGCAATCTTTCTCCAGAAGGCTTACAGGTGCGCTGTAATTTAGTGACCGCCCAGATGATTTATCCCTCCGGCGGAAAATTAAGCCCCGATAATCAACCAATCTTGCACGCGACGGCGGTTCTGCCGCTCGCCCGAGGAGGCCAGGAAACGCTTTCGGCGGGCGTTCGTCTGCTTTATTTTACAGTGGATGATGTCCATCCGAATTGCATTCTCGGATTGCAATTCCTGAGTCTGCGGCCCAAGGCGCGCCGAATTATCGATTCGTTTTTCGCTGAACAGCTGCGGAATTTTTGATACAGACGCTTGTCGGCGGATGACGCCCTGCGGGCTTATCCGCCCTATAAATTTCTTTTTTTGTAGGAGCGCCTTTAGGCGCGATAGATATCTCGAACACCCGTGCCGTACGAACCGTCCTATCGCGCCTAAAGCCGCTCCTACGTACGGGTCGACTGGAGAATTTTCTCCTTTACAGCTCCACCCCTAGCCGCCCGGCAATTTCATCGAGCAAAGAAAACTCACGTTGCTCGGAGGCTTCCCTGGCCGCATTTGCGCGCGCTTTGATTCTGGTGGCCACTGCCATACGCCGCGAGAGTTCCTCGCGCTGGGCCGTGGAGTTTTGAAAGCGCTCCTGTTCGGCGACCCATTCATCGAGCTCCTGGCGTACCTTTTGACCAATGCCATTGTCCGCGGTGTAAGTTCGTTCGAGCTGCGCGGCATTCTCGCGTTGCCGATCGGCGGTCGCCGTCGCCGTTGCAATGGCGGCGGCAAGATCCTGTGCGGCGCTGACTGCACGGTCTTCCAAAGTGCCGATTGCGGAACGCAGATGCGCTTCGGTTTGCGCACTGGTCAATTGCCGCTGGCGTAGCGTCTGCAATTCCTCTTCGATCGCGCGCCGCGCCGAATCGGCGGTCTCACGCGAAGCCTGCGCCTGGGCCATCTCCTGTCGCAAACGATCTGCTTCGGCAGTAAGTGCGACACGTTCGGCCTCCAGCGTGTCCTGCATGGCCGCAAATTGCCGCTGCTGCGCAACTTGATATTCGAGAATAATTCGGCGGGCCTCTTCAGCAGCGCCTGCTTTGGCAGCCTCGGCATCGGCTTGGGCTTGGCGAGCCTGCGAAATCTCGGTCGCGAAGGTGGCAAATTCAGCTTCGAACCGTTGCCGCTCCCGCGCGAGCTCTATCTTTAAAGACTCCCTGAGTGCCTGTTCGCGCGCTGCCAGGCTAGCCACCCGCGCCTCCTCGCGCGCCGCCAGTTCCTGTTCGAGGCGTACCGCGGCCGCGAGCCGCTCCTTGCTCATCGAGGACTCCAGCTCAATCTGTTGCCAGGTGTCGTCCAAGGTTTTACGCGCCTTGGCATGTTCGGTATGCAGTTGTTCGAGCTGAGCGGCTTGCTTGCGGTAGACCTCTTCCAGTCGCTGTTCCTTTTCAGCCAAGGTACGTTCGATCGCCTGCTGTAAGTCCTGGGCACGCACCTCTTGTGCAGCACGTTGTCGCGCCGCTTCCGCGCTCGCCGCGGCATGCTGAGCTTCGAGAACTTGCTTTAATTTTTGAGCCTCCTCGAGTCGAGCCCGCACTAAAATTGCGTCTTGCTCCACGCGCGTGCGTTCACTTTGCATACGCTGCTGAACAATTTGTTCCACTTCAGCTTTGGCGGCAGCGGCCTCTGCCATCAGCCGCTGCGCCTGCTCGATCTGGAGCCGTGCTTTCGCCACTTCGGCCGCCAACGCTTGCGCGCGTACTTCCGCATCCACCAGCACCTCCGCCGGGGTCGGTGGCAGTTCAGCGATTGATGAGATCTCTACAGTGGCGATAGGGGTCAGTACTTGGGCGGCTTCCTGGCTGGGCGCCTGCGCTGGCTTACCCAGTTCGTCGATGGCGCCGTGCGCCACAAAACACACGTCATATCCCGCTTGCGCCAACAAAAACGCCGCCGCTGAACTACGGCCGCCACTGTCGCAATACGCAACGTAGCGTGCGGAAATTGGCAAATCCTTCATCCGTGAGCGCAGAAAACTGAGTGGCAGATTAAGGCTGCCAGGGATACCGTTGGCGCGGTGCTCTTCCGGAAACCGCACATCGAGCCAACGTGCACCGGCGGCCACTAGCGCGATGGCCTCCGGCAAGCTCACACGCTTCAACACCGGCTCGCGAATTAGCTCGATGAAATGCGCCTGAGTCATGCGTCCGAGCGTACCGTCGGTCAACATGCGCACCGTGGCATTGCGTTTTGCGTTAGAGACCAGGGCTTCTTCGCCAAACGTCTCACCAGGTCCCAATTCGGCGAGCCGAACTTCCTTGCCCAGTCGGGTAGCCCGGCAAACCTCGCAACGGCCGCCCTGAATCACGTAGTAGAAATCGCCCACACCGCCTTGTTTAATGACTTCATCCCCGGCTTTAACCGGCACTGTTTCCAGGATGTCGATCAGGCGCTGGATATTGGACGGGGGAATGCGCGCGAAAAGCTCCGAACGCAACATGCTGGCCAACCAGTCGAGGGTGCCGACGGTTTCGTATTCCTCAACCTCAATATTGTTATCCAGGTAGGGGGCGGGCTCTTCCTTGCCGACGCTCAGCAGGCGGTCAAGCAGATTGCGGTCCAGCCGCAATACCTGCGCGTTACCCAAGGCCCGGGCGGACATCTGGCGCGGCTGGAGTTGGGCGAGGGGGTGGAAAGAAGCAGCGTGGCCGCCGACGACTTTCTTAATCAACTGATCGCCGGACCACATTTCGAGCTCACCGGCAAGTAAGTAGAAGGCGAAGGTATCGCGGTCGCCCTGGTGGAAAACCGCATCTTTCTTGCGGAAAGTCAGAATCTCGGCCGAGGCAAGCAGTTGTTCCTGCTGTTTGGCTTGGAGATTGTTGAGGGGCACGAGCAGGCCCAGGCGTTCACGAAAGGGGTTCTGTTCCTCGGTCATAGTTAGTCGGCGAGCGTCCGTGCAGCGTTATGCGTCAAGGTCGGGGATTAACGCGCTCTTCAGCTTCGCTATCTGATCCTTCAGTTGTAGCTTACGTTTCTTCAGGCGCTTGACCAGGAGTTCGTCAATCTGCACTGACCCCACCAGGCGGGTCACGACTTCGTCAAGGTCCCGGTGCTCGACTTGCAGCTCGTATAAGCGGCGCTCGCGCGATTTTTTTTCGCCGTCTGTCACCCTGACCTCAATCGCTTGCGTGAGGCCGAAACGGCCCCGCCATGAGGTGTGGAATTCTACGCCTAATCGAGGCCAAAAGCGGCAGCAAACCGCGTCCTTGGCGGGATCCTACGGCAGCTGGTCGCAGGCCGTTCCCGCCGCCTTCCCCGGCTGCGTATAATCGGTCACACAACGACGCGCTTTCTGCAGAAAAACACGGATCTGGAAGGATTGATGCGCCGAGTTGTGACCGGGCTTACATTGACGCAGTGAAGCGCGGTCAGCACGGTGCCGCTACGCGCGCCGAGGTGCCAATTCGGATCGGCCACCCACAGGGAAAGAAAATGCGTGATCACTATCACAAAGCCCCGGCTCTCGCTCTGCACATTGCAAACAATGTTGCTTTAATGATCACTGACGGCAATCCGCCGTTGGCTTTTTTTGCGAGCGGCAACCCCTTGAGCGATTTCTTCCGATGACTGCGACAGCGGCGATTGAACAGAGATTCGCCTCCGTGCTGCGCATGCTGGTGCCGCTCAACGGCCTATCCCTGCCGCGTCGCCAGCAATTATTCACCCAGGCCGAAGTGCTGCCATTCCGCCGCGGAAACTACATTTTCCACGAAGGCGATCGCGACACTTACACCTACTTTCTCCTCGAAGGAGGACTTGAGCTTTTCTCCGGGCAGCAATTGGTCAAACGCATCGTCGGCGGCACCGCGGATGCGGTACATCCGTTGTCGCAACTCCAGCCGCGACAGCTTTCGGCACGCGCGGTCAGCGACGTCAATGTCTTGCGCGTCAGCCGCGATCTATTGGACAAACTGCTCGCGCTCGACGGGGTCAGCGAGATGCAGGATGTCAAAGTCAGCGAGATCGAAACCGAGGATGACAGCGACTGGATGACCCGCATGTTGCAATCCGAGCTATTCAGCCGGGTGCCTGCCGCCAATATTCAGCGAATCTTCTCGAGCCTGGAGCCGGTCGATCTGAAAAGCGGCGACACGGTCGTGCGGCAAGGCGACGTTGGCGATTACTACTACGTCATTCAGCAGGGCCGCTGCCAGGTTAGCCGCCAAATCGGCGCCGGCAAAACGCCGATCAAACTCGCGATGCTCGGTCCCGGCGACACCTTCGGCGAAGAGGCCTTGGTGTCAGACGCGAAACGCAACGCCACCGTTATCATGCTCTCCGCTGGCACTCTGATGCGGCTTACCAAAGCCGACTTCGTCGAGCTCATCAAGAAACCCCTGTTGAGCGATTTGTCTTACCAAGACGCCCAGCGCCTGGTCGTGAACCATGGCGCGATGTGGCTTGATGTACGCTTCCCGGAAGAACTCCAGGAAGGCAGTATCGAGCAGAGTCTTAATCTGCCTTTGAACACCTTGCGCATGCATGCCGAACGCCTTGATCGCAGCAAGATTTATATCGTGTGTTGCGATACCGGGTCACGCAGCTCGGTAGGCGCTTTTCTCCTTTCAGAACGCGGCTTCGACGTACATTTTCTGGCCGGCGGTATGGCCCGGCATGGCTTATTGAAGTCGACGGTATCGACGCCGAAGCCCGCACCAAGTGGTTCCCCCCGCCTGACCGCGGTACGGCTGGGCGCGCGCGCGGAGGTTGGTGAAGTAACCTCCACCCCAGTCAGCGCAGTCATCCCCGCCTCACAACGCTCCGAAACAGAGCGTCGGAATATGCAGACGACGGCACGCACTGTCGGAGCATCCGATCCCCTGGAGGCCGAGCTCCGCGCCCAGGCGCTCAAAGCGGAATTGGCACGCGCGAATATCCAGTTAGAGGAAGCGCGCAAATTACGCGATCAAGCGGACATGGCGCGGATGGAAGCCGAGCAGCGCGTTTCCTCTCAATTGGAAATCGAGCGCGCACGACTCGCGCGTGATGCCGAAAAAGCGCGTCAAACCTTGGAGCAAGCGCGCCAACTGAAGGCCCAGCTCGAAGAAGCTAAACAACAGGCACAGGCCACGGCAGAGCGCGCCCGCGAACACGAATCGGGCGAATTGCGTGAAGCCAATTTAAGAGTTGAAGAGGCCCTGCGTTTGCGCCAGGAAGCGGAAACTGCGCGGGCTGAGATGGAACAGGAATTGCGCGAGCGTCTCGCGCTGGAAAAAGCCAAGTATGCGGCCGAAGCGGAACAAACCCGCCGCATGCTTGAGGCCGAAGCGGCGAACCTGCGGGGGCGCCTCGAAACCGAGCAACGCGCCGCGGAGGCCACCGCCAGCCGCCTGCGCGACCAGGAGTCCACTGAAGCCGCGGCCGTCGCACGCCAACTCGAAGAAGCGCGCCAGCTAAAAGCTGAAGCCGACACGGCGCGCCACGGATTAGAACAGGCGGCCGTCAGTCGTTTGCACGAACAACAGGCTGCGCTTGAAGAGAAGGCCGAACGCTCGCGGCTCGCATGGGAGGAAACGCAACGTCTTAAAGCTGAAGCAGAGGCCGTGCGCGATCGCTTGGCCAGTGAAGCAGAAGCGCGCTTGCATGAACAACAAGCCCATCTCGCACTTGAAACCGAACGCGCGCGGCTGGCTCTCGAAGAAGCCCAACAACTCAAGGCCGACGCGGAATCGATGCGTGAGGCACTGGCCTTGGACGCCGAAAGCCGCTTGCGTGAGCAACAGGCGCAGTTGACGGCGGAAGCCGAGCGCACACGCCTAGCCTGGGAAGAGGCGCAACGCCTAAAGGCAGAAGCTGAATCCGCCCGCGATTCGGTGGCCCGCGATGCCGAAGTCCACCTGCGCGAACAACGTGCGCAATTGGCGAGCGATGCTGAACAGGCGCGCCTGGCCTTTGAAGAAGCGCAACGACTTAAAGTCGAGTCTGAAGCGCGGTTGCGCGAGCAGCAAAGTCAAATTGAAGTGGACGCCGCACGGATGCGCGAGGCGTTACAGGAAGCGCAGCGGCTGAAAGCTGAAAATGAAGTCACCCGCGAACAACTGGCCCGCGAAGCGGAAATCCAACTCCGTGAAGCACAAGCTAAGTTGGCGGCTGATGTCGAGCAGGCGCGGTTAGTGCTGGAAGACGCCCAACAGCTCAAGGCTGCCGCAGAGCAGGAACGGCGGCAGGCCGAGCAGGACGCGGAGGCCCAGCGCGCCCAATCGCAGGCCGACATCCAAGCAGCCAATGTCCAGATTGAAGCTGCCCAACGACTGCGTGAAGAAGCCGAGGCAGCGCGTTTCGCGATGGAACAGGCCGCGACCTTGCGGATGGCAGAGGAGCAGGCTCGGCTCACCGAGGAAGCCGCGCGCGCCCAGCGCACCTGGGAAGAGGCGCAGCGCCTGAAATCGCAAATCGAGGAAGAAAAGCGACGCGCCGAAGAGGAGGCCAGCGAACGCCAGCGCCTGGAAGAAGAACGCATCCAGCAGATGCGTACCGAGGCCGAACGGCGCTTACGCGAAGAAGAGAAAAAACTTGAAGAAAGTTATGCCTGGCAGGCCGAAGAGCTCGCGCGCCTGCAAAGCATGAAGGAAGAGGCGGAACAACAGCTGGTGGCCGAACGTGAACACCTTAAGTTAGCGTCTGACGAAGCGAAAAAACGCCTGGCCGAAGCGAAACGCATGCAAGTCGAAGTCGAAGAAGCGCGCGTGATCAGTGCGCGTGAGGCTGAAGCACGCCAGGTGCGGCAGCTGGAGCTTGAACGCAAGCTGCGCGACGAGATTCAAACCAAAGTCGATGGGGAGCGGCGTAAGCTCGAAGCCGAATTCGCGCGTAACGCCGAGGAACTTGAACGCGCGCGACGCGACAAAGCGACCGCCGAGACCGCCCGCGCGGCAGCGGCGGATGAAGCAGAGCGGATTATCCAGGAATACAAACTCGCGCACGCACAAATGCGCGAACATGAAGAAGAAAAACTGCGCGTCGAACGCGCCAGGCTGGAGAGTGAAGCCGGCGAATTGCGCGCGGCGTTGGCCGAAGCTCAGCGCTCACAAGAGCAGGCGGCGACAATTCAACAGCGCCTGGAGCAGCAGTTGCAGGAAGCCGCCGAAGCGCGCGCGCGCGACAGCTCGGCGCGCACCGATCGCGAGGCTCAGCTCGCGGCGGATGTCGCGAGCATTGAAGCGGAAGTCAGCGCCGCACGCGCCAATGCAGCGGCCGCCGAAGAAGCTCGCCAGCGCGTCCAGGCGGCAGCGGCACGCAATCAGCAGAACCTGGAGCATAACCGGCACGAAGAAGCCGTCACGCGCGGGCGTTTTGAGGAAGAAATTGAAGCGTGGTTACGCGATCAGGAAGAACAAACGGGTGATCAGTTATCGCGCCAGATGTTCGCCAATCAGAAAACCCATCTGGAGCGCATCAAGCAGCGCGCCCAATTAGCGCGCACTGCCGCCAAGGCCCACGATCAATCATTGATCGAGGAATTAGCGGCGCGTCTGCGCGATGATTGACTAAACAGAGTCACCTCGAACTCGCTCCAAGACTCGAGTCAAGCGTGCGTAAAGTCGCTATTCGCGCACCATACATAACCTACCGTCATTCCAGCGAAAGCTGGAATCCAGGGGCGCTTGAGAGGCCACATGGATTCCAGATAACCGCTGTGCGGTTTCTGGAATGACGGGGTAACTCGAGTGGCGACTGCGCTGGGCAGTACAGCAATGCCGATGAGTGTTTTTATCCGTCCCTGCGCTCCTCGCAACGACAGCGGGGAAGGTCGCGGCCTTTGGTTTTCGCGATAAGTCTAAATCCGGCAAGTACCGGGCTCAAGAAGCCCCACGCCCACCAATCTCAATCAGTAACGGTCCATCCGGCAGTTCCAGCCGTGCGAGCTGCAGGGCGAAGCCCAGCAGCACCACCTCGCCGCGCCGACGATCACTCCCATCAGTGCTGAACTCAAACGCGTAGCGCCGCTCCAGCGCGAACTGCGGGGCGCGGACCAGGCGCAGGGCATGTAACGCCACCGAATCATCCAGACGCTGCATGTTCAGATCGCGGCAAATTTCGCCACTGATGGCGAGCACCCTTTCACGCCCCAGGACACTCCAATGCCAGAGCGCCAACACCAGCCCAAGGATGAGTAACAGAATTAAGGCGTCCGCCATCAAGACTCGAGATCCTGCGCAGAAAAAGATTGCAGATCTCCGTTAGCAGTGACCGCGAACGCGATTTCAATAGGTCGACAACAGACCTCACAATCTTCGATATAGCGCTGCGCCGTTTCCGATAAATCAAGCAGACTGGAGATCGTCTCTCCGCAGTACGGACAGGCGTAGAAATGCTCCTGGACGCCTGACATGCCCGGTCAATCGCGGAAATTACTGAACTGCAGGGGCATACCCAGATCAGCCCCGCGCAGCGCAGCGATGACTTCCTGCAGATCGTCGCGCTTTTTGCCAGTCACCCGTACCTGCTCGTCCTGGATCTGTGCCTGGACTTTCGCGCCACCTTCTTTGATGAACTTGACCACCTTCTTTCCGACTTCTTTGTCGATGCCGTGCTTGGCGGTCAGCGTTTGGCGCGCTTCATTGAGTGCCGCGCTGAGGGGGCCCTGCTCCAGGCAGCTCACATCGATACTGCGTTTCGCTATTTTCATGCGCAGAATCTCCAGCACCTGTTTGACCTGAAACTCAGTCTGCGCGGTGATGGTCATCACATGTTCTTTTTGCTCAATTTTCGTGCCCGTGCCTTTGAAGTCGAAACGGTTGTCGATTTCCCGCTTGGCCTGATCCACTGCATTGGTAAGCTCATGCAGGTTTACTTCGGACACGATATCGAACGACGGCATCGGCGCCTCTCCAGATTTGTGCGGCGTGACATTGTAACCTTCTCTGCTCGCCGCCTGCGCTATGCTGGCGTCTCTGCTGCGACTGGATAACTTCGTGATCGAACTCGTGACATTGGACCTGGATGACACCTTATGGGACGCGGGCCCAGTGCTGCTCCGCGCCGAGGAAATTCAATACGCCTGGATTATCCAGCATGCGCCACGTATCGCAGCACGCTACAGCATGCTCGAGCTCCAGGCCTATCGCCGGACCCTGGCCCAGGCTGAGCCCGCGTTGCGGCATGATTTCACCGCGTTGCGGTTAGCCGCGCTGTCTCATTTGCTGGCCGAATTCCACTACGATGCCGGTCTCGCCTCAGCCGGCGTGGCGACCTTCCTGCGTGCACGTAGCGAAGTGACCTTGTTTCCCGAAGTGGATGCAGTGCTGCGCGCCTTAGCGCGGAGTTATCGGCTGGTCGCCCTCACCAACGGCAATACCGATCTGGTACAGGCCGGTGTCGCGCAGTATTTCGAGTTCTGCTTAGCACCCGCTGACACTGGCACCAGCAAACCTGATCCGCGAATGTTTGAGGCCGTGCAGCAGCGCGCCGGCATTGCGGCCACCGCGATGATCCATGTCGGCGATGAACCTTATTACGACATCGAGGGCGCGCATCGCGCGCAAATTCGGGCCGTATGGGTGAATCGACACGGCCGTGAATGGCCGGCGACTTATCGCCCGGCGCACGCTGAAATTCCCGATCTGCGGCATCTCGGCGCGGCGATTCAGGCAATTGATAGGGCGGCTAAGCCCGTAGGGCGTCATCCGCCGTGAATCGTCGGATTACGCTAACGCTTATCCGACCTATGTGCTGCAGCACTTGCGGGACGTTATTCAGAAATTAGAGAACTTTTTGCAGTTATAAAGGTAACCCATGACAGCAACCGCCTTCACGTTGGACAGTACGCATCGGATCGCTTCCCTGAACATCGAAGTTCAAGCCTATCTCCATGGCCCAACTGGTGCGCGCCACTTCCATCTCGCCAGCGACGACGACAATAACGCCTTCATGGTGGCTTTCCCGACCATCCCGCAGGATTCGACCGGCGTTGCGCATATTCTTGAGCACACCACTTTATGCGGCAGCGCGCGTTATCCCGTGCGCGATCCGTTTTTCATGATGCTGCGGCGCTCGCTCAATACCTTCATGAACGCGTTTACCAGCAGTGACAGTACCGCCTATCCGTTCGCCACCCGCAATCGCAAAGACTTCGACAACCTGCTGGCGATATACCTGGACGCGGTGTTCTTTCCGATTCTCGATCCGCTCGATTTCGCGCAGGAGGGTTGTCGCGTGGAGTTCGCCGCCGCAGAGGATCCTGAACGCGGTCTCGTCTACAAGGGTGTGGTGTATAACGAAATGAAGGGCGCCATGAGTTCACCGGTCGCGCAACTCTGGCAACATCTGCAGGGTGCGCTATTGCCCGATACGCCGTACCGCTTCAATAGCGGCGGCGATCCCGCGGAAATCCCGCGCCTCACCCATCCCCAGCTCAAAGCCTTTCACGCACGGCACTACCATCCCAGCCAAGCCGTGTTTATCACCTATGGCAATTTCCCGGTCTTGGAACATCAGGCGCATTTTGAGGATCTCGCCTTGCGGCGTTTTCAGAAAATCGATCAGATCATCGTCAGCGGTCGGCAAGCGCCGCGCACTGCGGTGCGCCAGATCACCACCAGTTACGCCGTTGATGACGCCGAGCACGCGGTTGGGGCCACGCATTTGCTGTGGGGTTGGTTGTTGGGCGAGGCCACTTCGCCGCGCGATTTGCTCGAAGCGCACCTGATGACCGGCGTGTTGCTCGAGCACAGCGCTTCCCCGCTGCGACATTGTCTCGAAACCTCGCCGTTCGCAAAGGCACCCTCAGAGCTCTGCGGTCTCGATGACTCGGCCCGCCAGATGGCCTTTCTGTGCGGCGTGGAAGGCTCGGAGCCGCAGCGTGCGGAGGCTCTTGAACAGGCCGTCATGGCGGTGTTGACAGACGTGGTCCGCGACGGTGTGGCACCGGCGGTCCTGCATGCTGCACTCGATCGTATAGAGATGGCGCAGCGTGATATCAGTGGTGATAGCTATCCCTACGGTTTACAGCTCATGAGTCGCATGCTGCCGGGGGCGATGTACCGCGCCAATCCGGTCGCACTGCTCGACATTGACCCCTTGCTGCTCGCGCTGCGCGAAGATATCGCAGAGCCGGCTTATTTCCCCGCGCTGGTGCGCAGACAACTGCTCGAGAATCCCCATCGCGTGCGCGTGATCATGAGCCCTGACCTGCACAAGCGAGAAAATGAGCAGGCCGCCGAACGCGCGCGCCTCGCAACTTTGTATGCGGGGCTGACTGATCGCTCGCGCGCGGAGATTGTGCGCCTGACCAACGGGCTTGCCGCGCGCCAGGCACGCCAGGACGATCCAGACATCCTGCCGAAAATAACCTTAGCCGACGTGCCAGCGACGGCCGCACCGATTACCGGTCACCAGCAGCATCTCAGCGGACGCACCGTTCACGCGTATACGCGCGGCACTAATGGCCTGGTGCACGCCCAGTGGGTCTATGAGCTGCCGGCATTGACTGCCGATGAACTCACTGCGCTGCCCTTGTTGGTGTCCTATCTACTCGATTTCGGGATGGGCCAGGAATCTTATCTCGAGACTCAGCTGCGGCGCGCCGAGCTTGGCAATTTCGCCGCGAGCACCTTGGTGCGCAGCCAAGTCACGGATCTCTCACTGCACACTGGCAAGCTTGTGGTCTCGGCCAAGGGTTTGCGCCGACATACTGCTGCACTGACGTCCACAATCGGTGAGATTTTGGCCGGTGCGCGCTTCGATGAAAGCGATCGGCTACGCGATCTGCTGGCCCAAACCCGTGCAGATTTGGAAATCGGGGTGACCGAGCGTGGTCATCAGCTGGCCATGCATGGCGCGGCGCGCGGCTTGTCACCGAGCGGCTGGTTATCCGACCTCTGGGACGGGCCACGCAACATGGCGGATCTGCAACGCCTCGAGTCGGCCGCTCAGGCGAGCGGCGCGACCCTCGACGAGTTGTTTGCGACCTTCGCGACGCTCCGCAATAAGTTGCTCGCGAGCTTGCCGCAAGGGCTGTTGGTCGGCGAAGCGGAAGCCTTGCTCATCGCCGAGGACACGTTACGCGGACTCCCCACCCCAGTGGCAACCAGCGCATCCTCCAGGTTCCAGCTGCCTGCGGCGAGCCCGGCGGCGGCGACTGCCTGGCTCATTAATTCTGATGTCAATTTCTGCGCCAAGGCCTATCCCGTGGTGCCCGAAGGGCATCCCGATGCGCCTGCTTTATCGGTCCTGAGTCGCTATCTGGCGGACGGCTTTCTGCATCCGGCGATCCGTGAAAAAGGTGGTGCCTATGGCGGCGGAGCGTCCTTTGACAGCGACAGTGGCTGCTTCTTTTTCTATTCCTATCGCGATCCGCGGCTGGCGGATACCCTGCACGACTTTGATCGTGCGCTCGACTGGTTCGCGACCACCGATGATCCGGCACGCCTCGAAGAATCCATCCTCGGCGTGATTCGGACCCTGGACAAACCGCGTTCGCCAGCCGGTGCGGCAATCGATGCGTTCTACAGCGCGCAGCAGGGGCGATCACCGACCTTTCGCGCGCAGTACCGCGCGCAGGCTCTCACGACTTCCTACGGCGATCTGCAGCGTGTGGCCAATCAATATCTGCAGCCAGCGCAAGGCGTAATCGGCGTAGTGACGCATCGCGGCGAAGAGGCGACAATAAAACACCTGGGATTGGCGATCGAACATCTCTAACGAGCAATCATGAAAATCGATTTTGACGCAGGCGAAGCCGGTTTTTTCGAAGCGCGGGCAGTCCACCGCGCTGTCCATGCCGCACGCGGCGCGGTGGAGGAAGGCGCGGCGCGCGAGTTCCTCGAATTTTTAGATGAAGCGGCCACCCTCCATTTGCGCCAACCGGAATTTACCGCGTTGCGCGAGAAGCACGGCATGGGCGATGACTATTGGCCGAATTTCTCGATGCTCAAACATTTGTGGCGACAAACGCTCGGCGCCTCGCAACTCGAATCAAATTTGAGTGAACAACGCAGCGAGGCCCTCGCGCGTGCAGCACGCGCTGAACATTCGGCCTTTGAAGCCGTGGCCGAGACCGCACGCCTGGAGCGCGAAAGGGATCGCGCGTTGGCCGAAGTGGCCCGACTCAAAAATGAAGTCGCGCGCCGCAGTGGTGACGATCAGCCCGCAAGCAGTTGAGCCCAGGACGCTGCGATGTCATCGCTGCACGCCGCCGTCACGGAAACGGCCCAACAAGTGCTCGCCGAGTACGCCATCACACCGCGCACGCTGCATGCGTTGACGGCCGGTTTAATCAATACCACCTGGCAGGTCGAAACCGTCGCCGGCGAGGCGCGCGTGCTGCAACGACTGCATCCCACGTTGCCGCCGGCCGTGAATCTCAACTTGGAACAAGTCACGCGTTTTCTGGCGGCACAGGGACGACTGACCCCGCGCTTAGTGCCCACCACGCAAGGCGCGTGGTGGGTCAGTACGGCTGGCGCCACGTGGCGCGTCCTGACCTTCATCGAAGGCCAGAGCTTTACGAGTATGCCGGATCTCGCACACGCCACCGCGGCGGGTCAGATGCTCGGAGAGTTCCACGCCGCGCTGGTAACCTTCACCGCACCGCTACCCTGCGCGCGACCAGCCGTGCACGAACCCGCGCGGCATCGTGCGTTCCTCGCCACCACATTGAACAAACATGCGGATCATCGCTTACAACCTGTGGTTGCTGAGTTGGGTGCTGCGCTGGAAGCTGCGCTCGCTGCGCTGCCGGCATTGCCCGCGGCGCCACTTAGGCTGGTCCATGGCGATCCGAAACTCTCCAATCTATTATTCGGGCCGCAGGCCAGTGCGCGCTGTCTGGTGGATCTGGATACGCTCACGCGTGCTCCGCTGGCGTACGAACTTGGCGATGCCCTGCGCTCCTGGTGCAATCCGCAGGCTGAAGACGCTGCACTGGGGAGTTTTGATCTCGCTATATTCGAGGCTGCCCTGGTGGGGTATGCGCAGGCCGCGCAGGATTTTATTGTGCCTGCCGAAATCGCCTCGCTGGTGGCTGCCACAGAAATGATTTATCTCGAGCTCGCCATGCGCTTCGCCGCCGATGCGCTCAATGAATCCTACTTCGGATGGGACGCGACGCGCTTTGCCAGCCGGGGCGCACACAATCTGCAACGCGCTCAGAATCAATTTGCCTGCGCAGGCGCGCTCCGCCAACAGCGCGCCGCAGCCTTACAAATCGTCGACCGCGTGTTTGCGCGCTGACTCTCGACCAGTGACAACGCCAGACTCGAACCTATGCCCCTGGTGCAGTGACGCTACCACGCGTCATCTACATCGCATCGACAGCTGGGATATCCAGCAATGTGCAGGCTGTGGACTGGCGCGCATTCAGCCGTATCCCAGTCTCGAATCGCGACCCGAGTTCTATTCCGAGCCTGCCATCAGCGCGCGTAAGGAGCGCCAGCGGCGTGGCTTCGGGTCACGCGTGGCGGCTTACGCGCGCCACTGGTTACGCCGCCTCTCAGGGCGCACCAAGGGCACAATTTTTCTGCGGGAATTACAGCGACGCTTACCGGCGGGCAGTTCGGTGCTCGATATCGGGTGCGGCACTGGCGCCTTCCTCACGACTGCGCGCGCGCACTATCGCTGCACTGGGATCGAGATTTCAGCGCATTTGGCCGACCAGGCACGTGCTTTGGGGGTTGAAGTCTTAGTCGGTAATTTCTGCGAATATCCGTTCGCGGAGCGGCGCTTCGACGCGCTCACGATGATCTCGTTGATCGAACACCTTCACACGCCGCGCGAAGCGCTGCGCCGCTGCTTCGAGCTGTTGGCCGCAGAGGGCGTGTTGTTATTGAAGACCGTGAATCACGGTGGCTTGAATCGCCGCGTTCTCGGCGCGAAATGGAGCGGATACCGGCCACCGGATCACCTGGTGTATTTCGATCCCGCGACCTTGCGGCGCGCGCTCAGTGAAATTGGTTTTCGCGACATCACGCTGCACGCGCCCTTACTTAATGACAGTTTTTATTGCTGCGCGCGCAAATAGGATTTTCCATGACCTCTATCCCACCCGCAGAAGCCGATGCTGACGCGCTCGCGAGCTGGCACGAAGAACTCCAATCGGCCTGGCTTTATCGCATCATCGCGAGCGACGAAAGCGATCCGAAGATTGCTGCCATGTTCACCGCACTCGCCGGGGCGGCCGAAGAGCAGGCTGCGATCTGGGTGCGGACGCGCAGCGGGGCGTTGCCGATCTTCGTGCCGAGCATCCGCGCACGAATCGTGGCTCGGCTCGTTCGTAGAGTGGGCCCTCGCGCGATCAAACCGGTCCTCGCCAGTATGAAAGTACGCGGCTTGTCGGCTTTGCAATCCACCTCGAATTTACTCGGGCACGCGATGCCGACGCAGGTCTCAGAAGTTGGCGCACGCCATCGCGGAGTTGGGCGCGGTGGCAATCTGCGCGCTGCCGTATTTGGCGTGAACGATGGCCTGGTATCCAATACCTGTCTCATTCTTGGCGTGGCCGGTGCCGGCGTCGAACCTGCCGCAATTCTTACCACTGGTCTCGCCGGTCTCCTGGCCGGTGCGCTGTCCATGGCGGCGGGTGAATACATCTCGATGCGTTCGCAACGCGAGGTCTTTGAATCGCAGATTGCGCTTGAGCGCGCAGAACTTGAAAGTTATCCCGAAGAGGAAATTGAAGAGCTCGCGTTGATTTACCATGCGCGCGGTCTTGATCTGACGCTCGCCCGTCAATTCGCGCGCGATCTGATCAACAACCCAACCCACGCGCTCGATACTTTGGCGCGCGAGGAGTTGGGCTTGAATCCGGACGATCTCGGGTCCCCATGGGGCGCGGCGGGCGCCTCCTTTGCCGCCTTCGGCGCCGGTGCAGTCTTGCCATTGTTGCCCTTTCTGGGCGGCGGTGCCGCACATCCAGTGTTGTTCACTGGTCTCATCGCATTGGCTGGCCTGTTCGCGATCGGAGCGACATTGAGCTTATTTACCGGTCGCAACGCGCTATGGAGCGGGCTCCGGATGGCCTTGATAGGCGCAGGCGCCGGGCTCGCGACGTTTTTGATTGGGCGTTTGTTCGAGGTGGCGACTGTGCTGTGACGGGTAACGGATGCCTGTCGTTGCGAGTATCGCCGCCGCTTCCCCGCTAGAATACTTTGCATCGGCCATTTGATCGCGATCCCAAAAGGAGAGGTTATGGATATCGGCGGCTCGTTCGTGCTTGGTTTCGTCGCGCTCGCGATAGTGACGCTCTACAAGGGCGCCAAGATGGTGCCGCAGGGTTACGAGTGGACGGTGGAGCGCTTTGGTCGCTACCGCACGACTTTACGGCCAGGCCTGGGCCTGATCATCCCCTATGTGGATAGCATCGGACGGCGCATCAACATGATGGAGCAGGTGCTCGAGGTTCCTTCACAGGAAGTGATCACGCGTGACAACGCGGTGGTTAAGGTGGACGGCGTGGTGTTCTACCAGGTGGTCGATGCAGTGCGCGCGGCCTACGAGGTGAACCACCTGGAGAATGCGATCCTGAACCTGACCATGACCAATATTCGTACGGTGCTTGGTTCGATGGATCTCGATGAATCGCTGTCCAAACGTGACGTGATCAACTCCAAGCTCATGATGGTGGTGGATGAGGCCACCCACCCATGGGGTCTCAAAGTCACCCGTATCGAAATCAAAGACATTTCGCCGCCGCATGACTTGGTGGAGTCGATGGGGCGGCAGATGAAGGCCGAGCGCGAAAAGCGCGCCTCGATTCTGGAAGCCGAAGGCGCGCGCCAAGCCTCTATTCTCAAGGCGGAAGGACAGAAGCAGGCCGCAGTACTGGAAGCGGAAGGGCGCCGCGAAGCAGCCTTTCGTGATGCTGAAGCGCGCGAGCGCCTGGCAGATGCCGAAGCCAAGGCGACTAAGGTCGTGTCGGAAGCGATCGGCAACGGCAGCACGGCGGCGATCAATTATTTCGTCGCGCTGAAATATGTGGAAGCCTTGCATAGCATTGGCGCGGCACCGAATCAGAAAATATTCTTCATGCCGATGGAAACCGCCGGCGTGTTGAGCTCGTTAGCAGGCATCGGCGAACTCGCGCGCGACGCGCTCCAGGGCGTTGCCAAGCAGCCATGAGCGACCTGCTGAATACCTTGGTTTACTGGCACTGGTTTGTGCTGGGCGTGGGGCTCATGATCGCCGAGGCGCTATTTCCGGGCACTTTCCTGCTGTGGTTCGGGGTAGGCGCACTGATCACCGGCGGCACTTTGTTTGTAGTCCCGACTTTACCCTGGCAATTTCAGTTGATGCTGTTCGCGGTGGTCTCGGTCGCTACGATCGGTTATTGGCGACGATATCGCGCCGTACATCCGGAAACCACCAGTCATCCCGCGTTGAATCAGCGCGGCGCGCAATATATCGGACGTCACTTTACGCTCGCCGAGCCGCTGGTCGGCGGGATCGGTCATCTGCACGTAGACGATACGCGTTGGCGTATCGAGGGTCCTGATTTGCCACTTGGCAGCGAGGTGGTGGTCAGCAGTGTTGATGGCACAACCTTGCGCGTCACGCTGGTCTGACCAATCGCTTTCATCCTCAATTTCAAGAAAGGAAACACTGTGGAACTAGGCTTAAAAGGTAAAGGCGTGATCGTGACGGGAGCAAGCAAGGGCATTGGGCGGGCGATTGCATTGGAATTCGCGCGCGAAGGGGCGAATGTTGCGCTGTGCGCGCGCGGCGCGGAAGCGCTGGAGAAAACCCGCGCGGAGATCGCGGCGCTCGGCGTCAAAGTGCATGCCGCCAGCTGCGATGTGGGTAACGCCACCGCGCTGAATACCTTTCTCGAAGGCGCACATGCGGCGCTCGGGCGCGTGGATGTGCTGGTCAACAACCCGTCGGGTTTCGGCGTGACGGATAACGAAGAAGGCTGGGCCGCCAGTTTGGCGGTGGATGTGATGGCGCCGGTGCGCGCGACGTGGAAAGTCGTGCCGTGGCTGGCAGCGCAGGGTGGCGGCGCGGTGATTCATATCAGTTCGATTTCCGGTCTCGAAGCGAGCCTGCCTGGGGTCGCTGCTTATGCCGCAGTGAAAGCTGCACTGATCAGCCATTCAAAAAGTATGGCGATGGAATTGGCGCCGAAAGGTATTCGCGTCAATTGCGTGGCGCCCGGCTCGATCGATTTCCCGGATGGCTTCTGGGACGGTGTGCATAAAAACACCCCGGCTTTCTACGACGGCGTGGTCAGCACAATTCCTTTCGGGCGGATGGGTAAACCCGAAGAAATCGCACATGCAGTGGTATTTCTCGCGTCCGCTAAGGCCAGCTGGATTTCGGGCGTGATGCTGCCAGTGGATGGTGTCCAGCACAAAGGCAATCTTTAAAATGATCCCACCGGCGCTAAGGACCCGAAGTCCATGCGCTGGTTGATCCGCGCTGGATTGGCGTGCGGGATTTTAGCGCCCCTGTGGTGGGGCGCGATGATCGTCTATTGCGCAAGCCAATTCCCTGGTTATGACCATGCTTCCCATTTCATTTCGGAACTTGCCGCACGCGACAGCCCTACCCAGGCCCTGATGCGCAATGCCGGCTTTGTATTCACCGGGGCGCTCTATGTCGTATTCGCAGCAACCGCTGCGTGGCAAATGCGCGCCAATCGGCTGGCGCTTAGTGGTGTGAGTTTGCTTGCGCTCGCGGGGCTCGCCCGCATCGGTGCCGGCGTCTACGCCTGCGAGCCAGGCTGTAATCCGGCTGCCCTGTCCAGCGCGCAAGATTGGCACTATCGCTACGCGTCTGCCGGCTACTACCTGATGATGATGGCGGCCGCCGTCGTCGCCGGGGCGGCTGGCAAGCGACCAACGGGACTCAAACACCTGCGCGCGTGGGGGATCGGAACCGCCATGAGTTGCGCGGTATTTCTGGTGTTCATGCAGACCAATGCGGCCTGGCAGGGTGCGTTTCAACGTTTGGCGAGCGGGGTGTTGTCGCTGTGGGTATTGGTCTTCGCGCTTGCCCTGTGGCGTGATGCGCGGCAAGCGGCGCACACGCTGGCGACCACGAACGCGGTCGAGTCCTCGGCACGGCATACCGCGCAGCGTCGCCGCGCATGAAGCGCGGTCAACCAGGAAATAGTCTAGAGAACGGGCAACAAATAAATGGCAATCGGTTACCGCTGCCACCTGCCGCCGATGGAAATCGCGCACTTATACCGCGCGGCAGTGAATCTGAAGCAGCGCCCGATCCCGCGCAGACGCCCTTTGCCACACTCACCCCGGATCGCGTACTCACTGCGATAGAAACCGCCGGCTTCCCCTGTGACGGGCGACTGCTGGCTCTCAACAGTTATGAGAACCGGGTGTATCGCGTGGGGTTGGAGGATGGCAACTCCTTAATCGCCAAGTTCTACCGCAGCGGGCGCTGGAGTGATGCGGCCATCGCGGAAGAGCACGCCTACGCGCACGAACTGTTCGCGGCGGAGATTCCGGTCGTCGCGCCACTTCGTCGCACCGCGGAATCGAGCTTATGGATCGATCAGGAAGTGCGCTTTGCGCTCTTTCCAAACCGACCGGGTCGCACACCCGAATTGGAAGACCCTGAGGTATTGGAATGGATCGGCCGTTTCATCGGGCGCATTCACGGCCGCGGGGCGGCAAATCGTTTCAAAGTACGCCCCACACTCACGATCGAGCGCTTTGGCCGCGAGCCCACCGCGTATTTGCGTGACCATGGCTTCATACCGTCAGAATTGCGGCCGGCCTACGACAGCGTGGTCGATGAATTACTGACCCAGATTGAAGCCATCTTCGACGCCGTGGGCCCGGTACGCCAAGTGCGGCTGCATGGCGATTGCCATCCCGGTAACATCCTGTGGACGCCGGCAGGCCCACATTTTGTCGATTTGGACGACTGCATGATGGGGCCGGCAGTGCAGGATTTGTGGATGCTGTTAGCGGCTGGCGAGCACCTTGAGATGTCCCGACTGCTGGCACACCTCCTGAAGGGCTATACCCTGTTCCAACCCTTTGAGCCGGCGGAACTCGGCTTGATCGAAGCGCTGCGCAGCCTGCGCATCCTGCATTACGCGGCGTGGCTCGCGCGACGCTGGCAGGATCCGGCGTTTCCGCTGCACTTTCCATGGTTCAATACCCAACGTTACTGGCAGGATCAAATCCTGGCACTTCGCGAACAACTCTCGGCAATGACCGAACCGCCGCTGACTTATGTCGCTGACTGAGTTGATTCACCTCGGGTAGCAGACTATTTTTAATTACAAGGTCGGCGATGGCCCCATCTCGATTTCGCCAACAATTTTCAAGGCGTGCCCTCTCAGGCAGCGCCGGAGGGTCGCCAGATGCTCGTTAAACAATTGCTCGATCAGAAAGGACGGATGGTTGTTTCCATCGCGCCCGAAGCATCGGTGTATGCCGCAATTGTGCTGATGGCCGAGAAGGGTATCGGTGCGGTATTGGTATTGGAGCAGGAACATGTCGCAGGTGTGCTGTCGGAACGGGACTACGCGCGTAAGGTCATCCTGCAGGACCGTTCCTCGAAATCCACCACGGTGCGTGAAATCATGTCGACACGGGTAGTGACTGGACGTGAAACGCAGACCGTCAGCGAATGCATGGCGCTGATGACCGACAAACGAATTCGTCATCTGCCCATCATGGAAGGTGACACCGTGCGCGGCATGATCTCGATGGGTGATCTGGTGAAAGCGATCATCGCCGACCAGCAGTTCGTAATTTCTCAGTTAGAGAATTACATCAACGGTTAAGGAACCAGGGCACGTTGGCGTTTTTGAGCGGAAAGTTCACTGCAACCGTAGCCCGACCAGGATCGCGCGATGCCAGTCTATGATTATTTCTGTGCTGCGAACGGCCTAACGGTGTCGGTGAAACATCGCATTGACGTCGAGATTTCCACCTGGGGCGAAGTGTGCTTCGCCGCGCAGACCCCGCTGGGCGATACCGACTTTCTGGCGCCTGTGCGCAAGGTCATTTCAGTGCCGAGCATCGCGGTGCCGGTGGCCAACTCAAAGCTCAAGAATATGGGCTTTACCAAGCTCGTCAAGCGCGACGACGGCGTTTACGAAAATGTCACCCGCACTGGCAGTGAAGCTCGTTACATGCAGGCTGGTGACAAAACCACGCTCCCGCATTTACATAAGAAGATTGGCGATTAACCTAGATTAAGGCAGCGCCATAAAAAAGCCCCGCCGAAGCGGGGCTTTTCAAAGACTACGGAAGTCGCAGTCTTACATCATGCCCATGTCGCCGCCTGGCGGCATTTGCGGATGGTTATGACCGGCATCTTTCTTAGGTGCTTCGGCGATCATGCATTCGGTGGTCAGGATCAAACCGGCCACAGACGACGCATTTTGCAAGGCGAAGCGCGCGACTTTGGTCGGATCCAGAATACCCATTGCGATCATGTCACCGTATTCGCTGGTCTGTGCGTTGTAGCCAAAGTTGCCTTTGCCTTCGAGCACTTTATTCAGCACTACAGACGGTTCGTCGCCGCTGTTGGCGACGATCTGACGGAGTGGTTCTTCGAGCGCACGTACCAGGATGTTAATGCCGATCTGTTGATCAGGATTGTCACCCTTGACTGCCTTAGCCTTGGCCTGTGCACGCAGGAGCGCTACGCCACCACCAGGTACCACGCCTTCTTCCACGGCCGCACGGGTTGAGTGCAACGCGTCTTCAACGCGCGCCTTCTTTTCCTTCATTTCGACTTCGGTCGCCGCGCCAACTTTGATAACTGCCACACCGCCGGCGAGTTTCGCCACGCGTTCTTGCAGTTTCTCACGGTCGTAATCAGAGGTGGTTTCTTCGATCTGGGTACGAATCTGTTGGACCCGACCTTCGATGCCCTTCTGATCACCAGCGCCGTCGATGATGATAGTGTTCTCTTTCGTTATTTGGACCTTTTTGGCGCGCCCAAGATCTTTCAGGTCGGCCTTTTCAAGGCTCAAACCCACTTCGTCAGAGATCACGGTGCCACCGGTCAGAATCGCGATGTCTTCGAGCATGGCTTTGCGGCGATCGCCGAAACCAGGCGCTTTGACGGCGCAAACCTTCACGATGCCGCGCATGTTGTTCACGACCAGGGTCGCCAGCGCTTCACCTTCCACATCTTCCGAAATGATCAACAGCGAACGGCCAGCTTTGGCCACGCCTTCGAGTACTGGAAGCAAATCGCGGATGTTCGAGATTTTTTTGTCGTGTACCAGAATTAAGGGCTCTTCGAGCTCGACATTCATCGCTTCTTGATTGTTGATGAAGTAGGGCGACAGATAGCCGCGATCGAACTGCATGCCCTCGACGATGTCGAGTTCATTGTCCAGACCGGAACCTTCTTCAACCGTGATGACGCCTTCCTTGCCAACCTTGTCCATCGCGCGTGCGATGATCTCACCGATGCTGGTGTCAGCATTGGCCGAGATAGTGCCGACCTGCGCAATCGCTTTGGTGTCGGTGCACGGCTTGGACATGGACTTCAGCTCTTCGACCGCCGCGGTAACCGCTTTGTCGATACCGCGCTTGATGTCCATCGGGTTGATCCCGGCGGTGACGGCCTTCAGGCCTTCACGCACGATGGCCTGGGCCAACACGGTGGCGGTGGTGGTGCCGTCGCCAGCGACGTCGGAGGTCTTGGAGGCGACCTCTTTCACCATCTGGGCGCCCATGTTCTCGAATTTGTCTTCGAGCTCGATTTCCTTCGCGACCGACACGCCGTCTTTGGTGACAGTGGGGGCGCCGAAGCTCTTTTCGAGCACTACGTTACGACCTTTGGGTCCGAGCGTTTGCTTAACAGCATTGGCCAGGATGTTGACGCCGCGTGCCATGCGTTGGCGGGCGTCGTCGGAAAAGCGAACTTCTTTAGCTGCCATTGGTAATTCCTCTTAGCAATTGAATCCGTGCGACACCGTTAACCGAGCACTGCCATGATGTCGTCTTCACGCATCACGACGAGCTCGACGCCATCGACTTTAACTTCGGTGCCCGAGTACTTGCCAAACAGCACTTTGTCCCCAACCTTGAGGTCGAGCGCGCGTACTTGGCCGTTGTCGAGAATCTTGCCGCTGCCGACGCCAACCACTTCACCCCTAATGGGCTTCTCAGCGGCGGAATCCGGGATCACGATGCCGCCTGGCGAGGTTTTGTCCTCTTCCAAACGCTTGACCAGCACGCGGTCGTGCAATGGGCGAATTTTCATGATTTGGTCTCTCCTTACTAAACTCTTTGGATAAGATGCCAATAGGGTTCTATTAGCACTCGATGACGAGTAGTGCTAATAGTATGGGCGAGGTGCCGTGAATTCAAGAGCTCCGCAGCTTCTCGGGACCAACAAGTGGCCTTGGTCAGCCCGACTTCAAGATGGAAAAATGGCGAGGCAGGTCTCGTATGTGCAAATCTATTCAAGGACTTACGGTGCTGGCGGCGAGCATTTATCTGGCGCTGCCGATGGTCGCCAGTGGATCGCCTCCGTGCGTGTTGGTCGACCAAAATCTAACCATCGAAGTCCGTAGTGAACCCGATGACGGTGCGTGGGGACCCACTGTAGAGGTCTTAATTACGGACGCTGTGCAGCCCATTAATCGGATGCTGGTGCCCGAGACGCGGCCAATTGAAGCCTGCTGGTGGGGCGACATCGACGGTAATTCGAGTGTCGAACTGGTGATTGGCGTAGGTGCCGAGGGCCAGCAGGCCGGTGGCGCGTTGGTTTTGGATTGGGATGGTCGCGAACTGCGGCGGCGCGCTTTACCCGCTCTCCCTGGGGAGGCGAGTGGGGCGTTCCGCTATGTCGTCGCTAACCGCCAGCTGTGGGCGCAACCTATTGTGGCCCGTGGTGTCCGCACTGCTGCCCGCGCCTTTCGTTTAAAGAGCGGTCATTGGATGGTAGTTACAACGGGGGAGGAGACTCGCTCGCGCGCACCCTAACTGGGGTGAAAACGTGAACTGGCGCACGTCTCGACTGTTGGGGCCTCAATTCAGGTGTCTACGGTCATCAATTCAGGCTATAGATTGCGTGAGCCGATACAACGCTAGAGAAATCCGTTAGGAGTGGTTGATCGATATGGCCTTCGACGCCGCCAGTATGACCGAATGCGTGCAACCCTTTCTGGTGCACTGCCATCGTCGCCACTATCCGCCGAAATCCGCCATCATCCGGCAGGGTGATCGCGCGGACGAGCTCTTCTACATCGTCAACGGTTCGGTCACCGTCATGCTGGAAGACGACAAGGGCCATGAAATCGTGTTGGCTTATCTGAATGGCGGTGAGTTCTTTGGTGAGATTGGTTTATTCTCAGAAGATGGACATCGCTCCGCGCTAGTGCGCGCGCGCACCGAGTGTGAAGTTGCGCAAATCAGCTATGCCAAATTAAAAACCTTAACGGATCTCTATCCGCGGCTGGTGACCTGTATGACCGCGCAGCTTGCACGGCGCTTACGCAATACCAACCGCAAGCTAGGTGATCTCGCCTTCATGGATGTCTATGGACGAGTTGCACGCACCCTGCTCGATTTGAGCGATCAGCCGGATTCCATGACCCATCCAGACGGCATGCAGGTTCGTGTGACGCGCCAAGAATTGGCCCGACTGGTAGGGTGCTCACGTGAGATGGTGGGCAAAGTCCTGAAGGAAATGGAAGACCATAAACAAGTGACCGTGGCCGGCAAG
Source organism: Klebsiella pneumoniae (assembly GCA_945861225.1). Classification (GTDB taxonomy): domain Bacteria; phylum Pseudomonadota; class Gammaproteobacteria; genus CAIKBL01. The sequence continues at coordinate 15,513 of CAMATU010000001.1, read as the reverse complement.
AACATCGTGCTGCTCGGCATTCGCGCGCGCGGCACCCAGCGACTGCGCGCCGTCTAAGTCGACGCTGTCCGGCGGAGCGCGCCGCTTGGCGCCTGCTTCCAGATCTTCTTATAATCCCGCCGCAGCACGCAGCCCACCACGCGTGCACCCACGAAGTTGACTCCTTGGAAGCGCAATATTTCTGATCTAGTCACTACTCTGCGGCAGTATTTGCGAGCAACGCTCGTGGTCACGTGGTTGCTTTTGAGCGGCAGTCTAAATGCACTGGCGGCGACGCTCGAAGATGGCACGGCGGCGGCGTGGCGTGGCGACTATGCCAATGCGCTGCCGATTTATGCCACCTTGGCGGATGCCGGTGATACGCGGGCCATGGTGCGCTTGGGAAGTTTGTATCAAAAGGGCGAGGGCGTTACCCGCGATCTGAAGCGCGCGGTGAGCTACTACACCAAAGCCGCGGCGGGCGGCAATGCAGACGCTCAATTCAACCTGGGCAATCTTTACCTCCTCGGTGAAGGCGTACCGCAGGATGATGACTGGGCCTTTACGTATTACCGTCAGGCCGCGGCTCAAGGCCATGTGCTTGCGAGTAAGAACGTTAACGAATTTTATCGCGCGGCGGGTGTCGCCCCACCCGCACCTGCGACCACCCTGGCACCACCTGCCGCGCCAACCAGCACCGCATCTGTTGATTCCAGCGATCTTGCGCCGGCGACCGACTCCCCCATCGGGACCATTCCGGCGATGATGTCGGAGGATGAACTGCGGGCCATCGAATTCGCGCAAGCCCACGGCATCGTTATCGAGCAAGTGCCTGGCGTGCTGAGGAACACTCCAGCCCCACCGGCAGCCGCACCCGCGCTATCATCGCCAGCGCTAGGCGAAATTAAACAGCGCCTGGCCACCGGCGAGACTGCACTTGCCCGCAACGATCTTGAAATCCTGGCCGACGCAGGCGACCTAGAGGCTCAGTTCCTGTTATCACGCCTACTCTTAACCTTGCAGGCAGATGCCTCCGCCAAAGGCGAAGCGCTGCTCTGGCTGAAACGCGCCGCGAGCGGTGGCTTTGCCGAAGCGCAGTATGCGCTGGCGGAAGCGTATCGACGCGGCGCCGATTTGCCGCGTGACGAAGCTGAGGCAGTGACCTGGTATCGCGCAGCTGCGCGACAAGGGCACAGCGGCGCCCAACAGCAGCTCAATGCGATCTACCAAGCGGCTGGGATTCCCTTGCCGAGTCCGTCCGCCAACGCGGCGCTGCCTTCGTCGCCGCATGAATGAAACGCCTACGCCAGCGCTGGGCAGCCGCCGCGCCGCCGCGCGCTTGTTTGGCTTGCGGGACGGCGCGGTTAACGTCGGGGTCGCGCGGCAGCGCCTTGCCGAAGCCGCGCTCGGGCATGTGCTCGAACTCGGCGGCGACAACGGGGCAAATCTTTTTCTCTACCCGCGCACCATCACTTCCTTAACTTCACTGCTGACCTCGCGCAAATTAAACCCTGGCGTGCGCCGGAGCTCGCGCCAACTCTCCTTCCCGGTGGATCGACGCACCGGTTCACTTAGCGTGTTCCCGCTGAAGGATCGTGCCTACGACACGGTGGTCAGCACTTTTGCACTGAGCACCACACCCACCTTGAGCGAAACTCTGGAAGAAATTCGGCGCGTGCTGAAAATAGGCGGCCGCTTATTGTTTCTGGAATACGGCCTCAGCGCGGAAGAGGGTGTGGCGCGCTGGCAGCGCCGCTGTGCGCCCCTGCATCGTCTGGTGAGCGGCGCCCGGCAACCGCTCCACTTCATCGACCAGGAAATTATCCACGCCGGCTTTGCCCTCAAACATGTGCAACGCGAATACCTTGAACGACTGCCCCGCGCGTTGGGGTGTGTGTATGAAGGCGTTGCGTTTAACGGAGACTGAGTCCTTACTGCCGCAGTTGCTCGATCACCCGCGCGACACGGTCGAGGGCGGCTTCAATGCTCCCGCTGTCCGGCGGTACTAGAAAAATCAATTTCGAATAGCCCTGGGCCATGAAACCACCCGCCTCGCCCGCGTCCCATGGGGCATCCATCAACGTTAGTGAGACATCCGCAAAATTGCGACCCTGTTTGACGCAGGCTCTGCGCAGATCGTGCACCGCGTCGCCTGCATAGCGTCCGTTGTACACAATCCAACCGTCGGCGTAGTCGGCCACGCGATCCGGGACCCATTTAGAATTGGATCCGATCCATATCGGCGGTCCACCCGCTTGAAGTGGTTTCGGATATGACCACATGGCATCAAAATCGACGAACTCACCATGGTATTCCGCGACTTCATCGCGCCAGATGGCTTTCATCGCCAAGGTGCGTTCACGCACAATCTGCCAGCGCTGCTTGAAAGGTGCACCGTGATTTCGCATCGCCTCGTCGAGCGCACCGCCAGCAATGCCTAGAATCACTCTCCCACCCGACAGCAAATCCAGCGAAGCAATCGCTTTGGCGGTGTTGATTGGATCACGGTGCGTCATTAAACACACCCCGAATCCCAGCAGCAGACGGGTAGTGACCACGGCGGCAGCGCTGAGTGCAACAAAAGGATCGTAGAGTCGGGACAAGGGATCGAGCAGCGCTTCTGCGTAGGGCCAATCCTTTTTCCGCTGCAACGGAATATGGCTGTTCTCCGGCAGAAACAGCATGTCGATGTGGCGCGCTTCCACTTCGCGCGCGAGCGTCGTGGGGGGCAGTGAGCGATCAGTCGCCAACAGGCAAACCCCGAATAAAGGCTCATCACTGCAGGCGCGGGAAATCATATTCAACGGCAAATCTCTTTCAGCATGCACGACGCTCGCGTTGCGCCCTGGTAGTTGATCCTAACGCCTAAACAATCGCTGGCGTAGCGCTGAGTTGATCGTTGCTGAAATAGCCCGCGGATTTGCGTATCCTTCGCGCGCGGCTGACATAGGCCGTCTCAGCCACCCCGAACACCCGCCATTCGAGTTCTGTTGTATGTCGCTCGCTCTCCGCACTCTGCCAGGCCGCGTGACGGCGTCGATCGTCGAGTGGTCGGTACGCTACGCGGCGCTGGTGCTAATTGCGGCGATCCTGCTCACCACGGGCGCACTCACTTATACCGCACGGCATCTCGCGATCGATACCGACACCGCCAACATGCTCGATCCCGAGCTACCGCATCGGCAGGCCCACCGCGATTATCGCGCAGCCTTCCCGCAGTTACCGGGAGAGATTGTGGTGTTTACTGAGGCAGCGCAGGCGGGCGCGGCCGAAGACGCCGCGAACGCGCTCGCCAGCGCAATTCGTCAGCGTACCGATATCGCGCGCGCGGTGACCCAACCCGGCAGCGGTGAGTTTTTCGAAACTCACGGCTTGCTGTATCTGGAGCCGGCAGCACTGTGGGCGCTAGACGAACGCTTACAGGCAGCGGAGCCGTTTCTCGGCACCCTGGCGCATGATCCAAGTTTGCGCGGCTTGTTCGCTACCTTAACTCGCGGGCTTGATAGTTCGTTAGACGCGGCCCAAGAAGCGCTCCTCACACGCATGTTTGATCGGATCAGCGCGGCACTCGAGGACTTAGCCGCAGGTCACGCCGAGCCGCTGCGCTGGCGGGACGAGCTGTTCGATGACGGCGCAGCTCCCGGTCCCAAACGCGCGTTTGTCTTGCTCGATCCGGTGCTCGATTCGCGCGATTTCCAACCAGCCGCGCCAGCGGTCGCCAGGTTACGCGATCTCATTCAGGATTTTCAGCGGCAGCATCCGTTGGTGACGGTGCGCATGACCGGTGCGACTGTCATGGACAGCGAGGAATTAGTCACTGTTGCAAACGATGCGAAGGCGACCACCTTGTTATCGTTCCTGTGTGTAGCCGGCGTGTTAATCGTCGGCCTGCGTTCGGCAACCTTGGTCGGTGGGGTGCTGATTACGCTTGCCTGTGGCTTATTGTGGACTGCTGCGTTTGCGACTTTGGCAGTTGGCGCACTCAATATCATCTCGGTGTGTTTTGCCGTGTTGTTCATCGGCATGGGAGTCGATTTCGGGATTCAATACACTATGCGCTATCTCGAAGAGACTGATCGCGGCACGGCGCGCGCGCCGGCTTTGGTGTCTGCTGCACGCACGGCCGGCGGTGCACTCGCCTTGGCGGCGATTGGCGCGGCGATCAGTTTCCTGGCTTTCGTGCCCACGGCTTATCGCGGCCTGGCTCAACTCGGGATCATCTCCAGCGGCAGCATGGTACTGGCCTGGATTGCCAATCTCACTGTGTTACCGGCGATCTTGAGTTTTTTGCCGGTGCCGCGACGGCGCGCCGCGCTAGCAAGTCAGCCAACACCACAACCCGCTTGGATTGATCGCCATGCGCGCGCGATTCTTGCTGTCACTGGCGTGGTGGCACTGGCGAGTGCATGTTTGATTCCGTTCGCACGTTTTGATCTAAATCCGCTGAACCTCAAAGACGGGCGTACCGAGGGGGTCGCGGCGTTTCGCGCCTTGGCCAGCGATCCCGGCAGTTCGCCCTATGCAATTCAGGTCCTCGCGCCGACCCTCGCGGATGCGGCGCGACTTGCGCGCGAGATTGCACAGCTGCCGGAAGTTTCCAAGACCATCAGTCTCGCGAGTTTCGTGCCTTCAGCGCAGGACGAAAAGCTGGAGATAATCGATGGTCTGCGCCTCGCGCTGGCCGGCGCGCTTGAGCTAAATGCGCCGCTGATCCCGGTCTCCACCGCTGAGGAAATCGCGAGCCTGCGAGAATTTCAGCGCCGGCTCGTCGCCGCACCAAGCTCCGCCCTGAGCCCGAGCTTTACAGCCAGCCTGGCACGGTTGCACACCGGTTTGGATCAAATCACCCTTGATCCCACGAAACTTGACACCCTGGTACCGCAATTGCGGCAGCAGCTCATCGGTGATCTGGAGATTACGCTGCAGCGACTTAATCGTCTGCTCGACGCGCAGCAAGTTACGCTGGAGACCCTGCCCGCGAGTTTGCGCGAGGAATATGTGGCGGCCGACGGGCGCGCTCGAATCCAAGTGAACCCTAAGGCTGATTTGAACGATAACGCGGCAATGGGCGCCTTCGTGCGCGCCGTGCAAGCGGTGACACCTGCCGCGACGGCGGCCCCGGTCGAGCTCTACGAAGGAAGTCGCGTGGTCATCAGGGCGTGTATTGCGGCCTCGTTGTGGGCGCTGGTGCTAACTTTAGTCCTGCATATCGTAGTCTTGCACGGCGTGCTCGATGCACTGCTCGTGGCGGCCCCCTTGGTATTGGCGATGCTATTGACGGTGGCGACTTCTGTGCTCTGTGACGTGCCGTTTAATTTTGCCAACATCATCGCACTGCCCTTGCTGATCGGACTCAACAACGCCTACGGCGCCTATCTGGTTGTGCGTAAACACAGCGCGGCCGATGTGGGTGGTCTCCTCGCCAGCAGCACGCCGCGCGCCATCTTGTTCAGTGGGCTGACCGCCATCGCCTCGTTTGGCGTGCTTGGGATTTCGCGCCATCCAGGCATGGCTGGTATGGGAATCTTGATCAGTGTTTCGTTGTTATATGCAATTTTGAGTGCGCTGGTGGTGCTGCCGGCGATGATGACGGTGCTCGAAACACGCAGCACCACCAAGGCCGGCAATGCGTAGACCGCTTCACTATTCACACTGCGGTTGGCGAGGTCAGTCCGTTATAGGGTCGGATAAGCGTTAGCGTCATCCGACGATTGACGGCGGCTACCGCCGCTCATCCGCCCTACAAATTGCCGTCACCTGAGACGGCTCAAGGTGCCGTCAACCGCTTGAACGCTTCGCGATATTTCGCCGCGGTCTGCGCAATGATTGCTGGTGGCAGGTGGGGCCCTGGGGCACGCTTGTCCCAAGTCAGAGTTTCGAGATAATCGCGCACGAATTGTTTATCGAAACTCGGCGGACTGCGGCCCGGTTGGTATTCCTGCGCCGGCCAGAAGCGCGAGGAATCCGGGGTGAGCGCTTCGTCGATCAATACCACCTTGTCTTGGCCGTCAGTGCCGAACTCGAATTTGGTGTCAGCGATCAGAATGCCGCGTGACAATGCGTATTGGGCGGCTTCGCGATAGAGCGTCATCGCCAGCGATTTCACTTCAGCCGCATGCGCTTCACCGATAATCTTTGCCGCCGTGGCGTAATCGATATTTTCATCATGCGAACCGGCGGCGGCTTTGGTCGCGGGAGTGAAAATTGGTGCCGGCAATTGATCGGCCTGGCGCAGGCCCTGCGGCAAGGGAATGCCACACACCGCACCACTGAGCTGATATTCCTTCCAGCCAGAGCCACTCAGATAGCCGCGCACTACAGCTTCCACCAGCAGGGGCCGCAGACGCCGCACCACCACCGCGCGGCCCGCGACCTGGGCGCGCTCGGCGGGATCACTCAGTACGTCCTCCAGCGCGAGTGTCGCCAGATGGTTGGGCACCAGGTGACGAAAGCGCGCGAACCAAAAATTCGACAAGGCGGTCAGCACCACGCCTTTGCCCGGGATCGGATCGGGCAGCACCACATCGAAGGCCGACAAGCGGTCGGTGGCCACCAGCAGCAGATGATCGGCCCCTACCGCGTAGATGTCGCGAACTTTGCCGCGCGCGAGTAACGGCAGACTGTGCACGGTAGATTCGAATAAGGCCGTTTCCAGTAACTTGGGATCGAGTAGGGTCATGACTGATTCCTGAGCGGATCACTGCCGGCATTTCCGGTGGCATGCGAGAGCAGCGCATGTTTGAGAGGTGACCAGCGCTCGGTGAGATTGAGACCGGTATTGCGCAGCCAAACCAGCGCAGGGTGAGTCTGCGCAAACACCCGATTGAGTTGATCGGTAAGTGTGAGCATCAGCAGATTAGCACCGCGCCGCGCGCGACCATAGCGCTGAAGCAATGATTGTGGATGGCGTACGGCGGCACGTTCACACGTGCGCAGAATCTCGGCCAGGGCGGCGGCATCCAACAAGCCCAAATTTAAACCTTGCCCCGCCAGCGGATGAATCACGTGCGCCGCATCGCCCAGGAGTGCTACGCGCCCACGCGCGTAGTGACGCGCATGTTGGCGGCGCAATGCAAACGAGACACGCCGGCTGGTGGCGAGCACGGGACCTAAGCGTTCTTCGAACGCCTGACCCAAGCTCGCGCAAAACTCCTCGTCACTGCAGGTGGTAGCCCACGCGGCTTGTTCCGCAGTAGTAGTCCACACCACGGCCGCTTGGTTCGCGGGAGGCAGTGGCAGCAGCGCCAGTGGGCCATTGGGCAGAAAACGCTGGCGCGCGATGCGATCATGCGCGAGCGTGGTGGTGACATTGGCGACGATCGCTTGTTGGTTATAGGACTTTTCATCGACTTCAAAACCGCACATTTCGCGCAACGGAGAATCTGCGCCATCGCAGGCGAGCACCAGGGCCACGCGAAGTTCGCGACCATCCGCCAGCTGCAGCACGCACTCCTGGTCATTGGCGTTAAGCGCACTGACCTGCCCCGCGAGATCAGACAGCGTAGTGCGCGTGGCCAACGCGCGCTGACAGGCGTTCAGTAAATTCGCTTGTTCGACCAGATAGGCGAGTGGTCCGGTCCCTGCGACAGGCGGCGCAAAGTGCAGCGCGCCAGGGCCCAGACCATCCCACACCTCGATCGCCTCAAAAGTCGCGATTCGCGCATGATCGAGCCCAACCCAAACGCCTGCGCGCTCAAGAATTTGGCGCGAGGCGGGGGTCAAGGCATAGGTGCGGAGATCAAACGGCTCGTCGCGCGCCGGGAGTTGCGTGAGCGGATCGATCAGCACCACCTCCAGTCCCAGGTCCGCGAGGAGGAGAGCAGAGATCATGCCGACCAGGCCGCCGCCGACTATCGCTACTTCGAACCGCGCTGCGCGCGTAGTCACGCGAAGTGGCCTTGGCCGAGCGCGAGGCGGCGCAGTACGGCGCGCTTTATCCACGGCAAGCGATCAGCAGTGCACAGCGCAAGCGCACGCAGGCCACCCACCAGCGGGAGCTCCAGCGCGAACAGGCGCGCCAAGGTATCGGTGAGGCGCGTGGTGGTTTGCTGATCATGCGTGCGCGCCGCAGCAAAGCGTGCGAGCACTGCTGGACTCCCCAAATCTTCAGCGGCGCGCTGCGCCTGCGCGAGCACGGTGAGGGCTGCGGCCACATCGCGCAAGCCGAGATTAAGCCCTTGTGCGGCATTTGGATGGACGGCGTTCGCCGCATTGCCGAGCAGCAGACTGCGTGCGCCGATCACGCTAGCTGCACGTTGCGCAACCAACGGATGCGCGCGGCGCAGTCCCAGGTTGCTCAAGTTGCCCAACGCGTATCCGAAGCGTTGCTGGGCATCGCGCAAGTAGGCCGCCGCAGGGAGCGCGAGCAGGCGCGCGACTTCCGCGGTGTGCGCGGTACGTACCAACACATAGCGGCGCCCGCCCAGTGGTAACAAGGCGAGCGGTCCGCTGGTGGTGAAGCGCTCGAAGGCGGTATGTGGCTGCGGCTTGGCGACCTCGATATTCGCCACAATGGCGGATTGCTCGTACGCATGCTGCTGCACCGGGATGCCGGCCAATTCGCGGACCACTGACCTTACGCCATCCGCCCCCACCAACAACGTGGTCGCACAGTGACTGACCTGTGCTGCGTTGTGCAGCGAGACTTCCATCCCGTCTTGCGTCGCGCGCAGGGCTGTCAGGCGCGTTTGCCAGCGCACCGCAATGCCGGGGGTTGCTGCCAGCGTCTCGAGCAGGGCGTGTTGCAGTTCCTCCGCTGGACACACATAGCCAAGCAGCGGCATGCCGAGCTCGCGATGACTGAGGCGCAGCGCGCCGAAATGTCCCTGCTGCGACACATGAATCTGTTTGATGGGATAAGCGACGCTCGCCAAACGTGGCCAAACCTGGAGTCCTTCCAGCACGGCCACCGAACTCAAACTGAGCGCGAGGCCACGGTCGTCGCGCGCAGGCAACCCGCGTGCCGCGGGCGGCGCGAGTTGATCAACCAACAACACCCGCCGCCCCTGTTGCGCCAAACCGAGTCCTACGGCCGCACCGACCAAACCGGCGCCGGCAATTACGACCTCGAAATCAGCGGCCACTGGCAGCCCGCATGGTGGCTTCAATGTCATCGATGGTCTTGGGCGCGGCGGCGCTCAGCACTTCGTGGCCGTCGGCGGTGACTAGAATGTCGTCCTCGATGCGAATGCCGATATTCCACCAGCGTTTGGCGAGGCCTTTGATGAGGGGCGAGAGGTACAATCCGGGCTCCACTGTCGTGACCATGCCAGGCTCGAAGGTGCGCCACTCGTCGCCGACTTTGTAATCACCGACGTCATGCACATCCATCCCCAACCAGTGACTGGTGCGATGCATGTAGTACGGGCGATACGCTTCGTCTTTGAGCATGGTGCGCCAGCGACCCTTGAGAATGCCGACATCGACCAACCCTTTGGCGATCACTTCAACCGCCGCGGCGTGCGGATCGTTCCACGAATTTCCCGGGCGCACGGCCGCAATCGCCGCTAACTGGGCTTCCAGGACAATCTCATAGATCGCGCGCTGTTCTGGCGTGAAGCGACCATTGACCGGATAGGTACGGGCGACGTCGCTGGCGTAACTCTCGAATTCCGCGCCCGCATCCACTAACAACAAATCCCCTTCCTTAAGCAGATCGCTATTCTCGGTGTAGTGCATCGTGCAGCTATTCGCCCCACCGCCCACGATGCAGGGATAAGCGGGCGCGCGCGCGCCCTGCTGCAGGAAACTGTGCAGTAACTCGGCTTCGATTTGGTACTCATACAATCCGGGTTTGCACATCGCCATCGCGCGCCGATGTGCGGTGGCGGCGATGTGCGCGGCGCGCCGCATGGTTTTGATTTCGTCACGGCTTTTGTAGAGCCGCATCTCATGCAGATAGTGCGCCAGCGAATTGAACTGATCCGGCGCGTGCACCCCCGCGCGCCCCTTACTGGACACCCGATTCAACCACCCCACCAGGCGCTGATCAAAATCGAGATAGCGGCCCATCGTGTAGTAGATGCGATCCTTGTTTTCGAGCAGACCGGGCAGAATGTCATCGAGGTCGGCGATCGGGAACGCATCGTCGGCACCGTACAACTCACAGGCGCCTTCCAGACCGTGGCGCCGGCCATGAAACAGTTCCGCGTGCCGATCCTTCTCGCGGCAAAACAGAATGCATTCGCCTTGCGGGCGATCCGGAACCAACACCAACACGGCTTCGGGCTCGCTAAATCCGGTGAGATAGTGGAAATCGCTGTCGGCCCGAAACGGGAAATAGACGTCGCGATTGCGCAGACGTTCGGGCGCCGTGGGTTGAATCGCGATGCCGCCGTTGTCCACGATATCCATCAGGCGCTTGCGGCGACGGGCAAAATCCTTTTTATCCATGCGAGATCTGGACGCCGCGCCGGCGTTCAGTGAAGACTGCTGTGATCGAAAATATCGGCCGTGACTTCGCGATTCTCTTCGCGGAGCAGAATCGCGCCCATGCGCGCGTACTCCACAATTTCTTCAAACGCATGTTCGCCGATTTCGCCTACCGCCTCATGCGGATCGACCTGGCTGATACGGTAGAGATCACCCAAAAACTCCTGACTTTCGGGGCTCGTCGCGGTCGCGCCGCGCGTGATCCCGAAGCCCGACAAGAAGCCGCGGCACCAACCACCGAGCGCATCCGTACGAATGGGCAAGGGTTCATCATCATCCGGCAAGAGCAGCTGGAAACCGAAATCCTCGGCATCCATCCCGCGCAACGTACTGCGCAACAGATCACTAAGCGCGTCGCAAATGCGGAGTTCGGCGCCCGCAAACTCGGGGTAGCCGGAGAGATGTTGCAACCACTGGTTCGATTCGAACCCGTCGGGGCTGCACAGCATGCCGCACAACATGCCGTGGCATTCCGCCGGTTCCACGTCGCTGTCGAGCCGCGTGAGGGCGGCGGAGACCGCGGCATAGAAAGCACGTGAAGAAAAATTTGTCATGGGCCACTGCCAGCGATTCTGATGCGGCGAATTATCCCACGTGCGAGGAACCTACAGAAGGCGTCCCGCGCAACTGCGCTACTCGCCGGCGCATGAGGTGGGACCTTCCACGGTTGGCCCATGCATGCGGTTGACCGCTTTCCAGGGCACCTCTATATTGCTCCTAACGCTCGTACGCGCACCAACCTATCAGATAATGGACCATGGCTGACCTGCACAAAGACCGTCTTGACCTGGCCACTCTGGAAGCGCGTGTCGATGAACTGATTCGTACGGTTGAAACTTTAGCCAACGAAAATAAAGCCCTGCGCAGTCAGCAAACCGTGTTGGCGGCAGAACGTGCCACCCTGATTGACAAGACCGAACAAGCCCGCAGCCGGGTGGAAGCGATGATTGCCCGCCTGAAGGCGATGGAAGCGCGCTAAACAAACCTCATGAGTTCCGAAGTCAAGCCGATAACCGTCTCGATCATGGACAAGGAATATGTGGTCGGCTGTGCTGAGGATGAGCGCGAAGCCTTATTTGCTTCCGTCGAGTTCCTGAATCGCAAACTGCGCGAACAACGCGATAGCGGTAAGGTGATTGGGAGCGAGCGTGTGGCGGTGATGGCCTCACTGAATATCGCGCATGAATATCTCGATTACCGACGCCGCCACGATTCGGTGGAAACCAATCTGGGGGCTGACATTGAACGGATGCAGTCTAAAATCAAGACTGCGCTAGCACGGGGCAAAGCGCACGATTTCAGGTCGACCGCTCCGGCCACGGTCGCGGTCGAGTAGGGCTTATCCCCGCCACCGAAGATTCAAGCTTGGTGTTCTCTGTGGTGTTCGCCAGTGGGTTCGAGATCCTTGAGCCTATATTTGCAGACATTCGGGGCCGATCTGGCAGTGATGTTGTGCATGCCCGCCCCTGGCGGGAAGCCTGATTCACTCCGAGAAGTCCCAATCTTGAGCCCTTGGTTCAAGATTACGGCCCGCAGCGGCATTGCGGAGAACACCTCCTCCTCCTGACCTGGACCACGAAGGCGTTGAGACCCTCGAGGCTAAGCGATGCGTTACTGGTTGATGAAATCCGAGCCCGCGACCTTCGGTATCGAGCACCTCAAGGCCAGCCCCAAGCGCACCAGCATGTGGGACGGCGTGCGCAACTACCAGGTGCGCAACATGCTGCGCGATGATTTCCGAAAAGGCGATCTTGCGTTCTTCTACCATTCCAGCTGCGCCACCCCCGGCATCGTCGGGGTCACGGAAATCCTGTGCGCCGGCTATCCCGATCCCACTGCGTTCATCCGCAGCCACCAACATCACGATCCTAAGAGCCTGCGCGAAAATCCACGCTGGTATACGGTGGGCGTGAAGTTCAAACGCGAACTCACCCTTATCAGCCTTGAGCAATTGCGCCAGCACACGGCCCTCGCCAGCATGCTGGTATTGAAGCGCGGCAGTCGGTTATCGATCACGCCTGTCACGCCCGAAGAATGGGCTTATGTGCTGGCCTTGGGGTGAGCAGGGGTAAACGGGACAGCCTTCGCTGCACGAAATCTAAGCGCAGTGACATCCGCCGTCCTCTGCGCCCCGTTTAAGAGTTAACCACGGAGGCACGGAGTTCACGGAGCAAGCCAGATCATTCTTGCGTTCTCCGTGAACTCCGTGCCTCCGTGGTCAATGGTTCTTAACATGAGCGTCCAAGACACGTGGCACTAACACGGTTGGCGGTCTAGGCTAGACATCGCATCTAAAAAGCAAAAACTGTAGATATTTTGGGGGAGGGAACCGCGTGAAACGTTTTCTTAAGATCCTCGGGTTGCTGGTGATGGCGGCGGTGGCTGTAGAAGGTTATGGCCGCTATGGCCTGAAGCTGAAACCGGGGCTGCAGGAAAATCGGATGGCCGAGATGGTCGCCAGTTTTGTTGAGCACGACCCTCGTCTCGGGCTGCGCTATCGCCTCAACATCGATCAGTTGATCGACGCCCCCAGTAATGATTTCTCAATCCTGTTCAAGACCAACGAAATTGGCCTGCGCGATCGCCCGCTGGGCACGCATCTGCGCCAGGAACTCAAGTTTCTGGTGTTCGGCGATGAATTCGCGGAAGGCTGGGGGGCCGATATTGATCAAACGGTGGTGGTCCGCGCGCAGAATTTAGTCAACGAAAAAACCGCCCTCGAACCACCGGTGCGTTTCGTGATCGCGGGTAAATCAAGCTACGGTGCGGCTCAGAATTACCTGGCAGCCGAGGCGCTGATAGCTGCGCTAAAGCCAACCGCAATCGTGTTCTTTTATTCGTCGCTGATGCCGCACACGGACGCGCTGTTCCTGCGTGACGCCAGCCTCAAAGATGGCCTCGCTACCGGGCTCCGTGCGGAGGTCACGCCGACGGTGCGGATACCACACCTGGAAGACTATCCGCCCCCGGCCCCTGCGTGGCTTGCACAGCTCGCGAAACAGAGTGTCGCGGCGCGTCTGCTTGCCGAATGGATGGCGCTGCGGAGCGCACACGCGGCGCTCACCGTCGGTGATCCGCTCACTGATCGGTTGGCAGGGATCCGCAGCGGCATTGATTTGAAGGCTGTACACGAACCTTCACTGCGGCATGTGCGCGGCCTGGCGGCGCTGGCGGCCAGGCACCAACTACCCTTCCTGCTGGTACATCTCCCGCTACCCCCGCAGGTCACGGCGGACGCCTGGGAAAGTGGGCGAACGCTGTTTAAGATTTCAGCCGGTGTGCTCCCCACAGAAGATGTGGCGGTCGTCGAAGACTTCTGTCGAGAAGCGAAGTTGCGCTGCCTGAAGCTGCACAGCGTGCTGCAGGAGGCCGCCGCCAAGACGCCGGACATCCGCTTGTTTTATCCCGCCGAATTGGCGTTAACGAGTGAAGGCGCCAGTGTTGTCGGTCAGTGGTTCGCCGCTGAAATTTATCGCTGGTTGGGTGAGTTCGGCCTACGCCGTTAAGCTACTTTCGCACGCCAGGGTTCTCTGTAGGAAATGACGAACCCTGGCGTGACAGCACCAGCGATTCCCCTTCTTTCACATTCGCCACATGGCTCTGGGCTTTTACCCAGGCCTGCAACTGGATAGAATCGCTCGCCTAATAGCTTGTGCAAAACGGAATCCGGGCAGCGTACTCGGCATCGGAGATTTTGACAGGTGAGGCTCGGCGCCTGCGCCGAGCGTGGTTGATTCAGCGCTGCGAATACCGTGCTTCCCTGAATTGATTCACTCTTCGACTGTGCCTTGCGGCCAGTCCTACGGGATATCGCGCGCTGAGAGCGGCGGCATCGAACAAAACGTTTATTCGAGGTTCAAGTGTAATGAATTTCCGTCTCGCGAAATGGGTCATGGACCACCGCGCCAGCATGGGCGTGATGTTTATTCTGGTTACGCTGGCTTTCATGATCGGCATCCCGAAGGTCGAAATTCGGACCATCTTCAAAGATCTGCTGCCGACTAACGATCCGTTTGTGCAGGTTTACTTCGATCACCCCAACTTCGGGAATCCCTTGCTCATTTCTGTGATGGTCAAGCGCAAAGAAGGCGATCTTTACAACGCCGAGACCTTGCAAAAAGTCTGGGACCTGACGCGCGATCTTGATCTCGCGCCCTACGTCAACCATGACACCTTAATTTCGATTTCCACCGAGAAGCTCCGCTATGCGGAGGCGACGCCAGACGGGGTTGACCTGCAGGCACTGATGGACGATCACGCGCCAGAGACTCCCGCAGAACTTGAAGAGTTTCGCGCGCGCGTAGCGAAGTCCGCGAATGCGCGAACTTTCTATATCTCGCCTGATGAGACTGCGACGCTCATCAATGTCGCGTTTCTAGATTCAGTGGATTACGGCGAAGCGTTCAACTTTGTGCAGAATCTCGTTGAGAACGCACGCGACGAACATCACGATGTGTATGTCGCGGGCCAACCGACCTTGACCGGTTGGGTTTACAAATTGCAGAAACAAACCTATAGCATCTTCGGGGTGACCATCGCCTTCCTGATGGTGCTGCTGGTGTTCTACATGCGGAACATCGCCGGGGTAACTACCCCCATCCTGTGCGCCTTGGTTGCCGCGCTCTGGGGTTTTGGTTTCATTGGCTGGCTGGGGCGACCGATCGAGCCGCTGCTGATGATCGTGCCGCTGTTGCTGGTCGCGCGCTCATTCTCGCACTGCGTGCAATACACCGAGCGTTACTACGAAATTCTGCATGTGCTGAAGAACCGGCGCAAAGCGGCCGAAGTCACGATGGCCATCATGATGGTGCCCTCGGTGCTCGGGATCATGACGGACGTGTTCGGTATCGTGTTCATCGCCATCGCCCCGATCCAAACGATGGTCAATCATGCGATCTTCTGCGGCATGTGGGCACTTTGGATCATCCCCACCGGGGTGTTCCTGATCTCCATTCTGCTGTCTTACCTACCGGCGCCGAAGAACCTCGACAGCATCGTGAGTGGTAAGGGTCAGCAGGCTGGCATCCATCTGTTGGAAGAAAAAATACTGGCGGCGACGGCGAAGATTACCGTCGGCAAACCGGCCATGTTTACTTTGATCAT